>PHBE01000003.1 GCA_002841885.1 Deltaproteobacteria bacterium HGW-Deltaproteobacteria-18 | reverse complement strand
GGTGATTGCGGCGGTCAACGTGGTCTTGCCGTGGTCGATATGACCAATCGTACCAATATTGACGTGCGGCTTCTTTCTTTCAAATTTTTGCTTGGCCATACATTACCCCCTAATAAAATTACGAATTACTATATATGTATAAGTGAGTGCTTCTTGAGACAAGATTAGGAAAAAATGGAGGCGCAAGACTGGTGAGACGAGAAATGGAGCGGGAAACGGGACTCGAACCCGCAACCCTCAGCTTGGAAGGCTGATGCTCTAGCCATTGAGCTACTCCCGCATTTCATCTCAGTAGTCAGGCGACAGCATGATCTCTGTCTCCTACTGGTTTTCACGGCTTCTTCTTGGTGGAGGGGGGAGGATTTGAACCTCCGAAGGCGTACGCCGACAGATTTACAGTCTGTTCCCTTTGGCCACTCGGGAACCCCTCCATCACCTGGAGCTGGCGATGGGACTTGAACCCGCAACCTGCTGATTACAAATCAGCTGCTCTACCAGTTGAGCTACGCCAGCCCGTGAGAACGAAGTCATTATGAGCATTCAATCTCAAAGGCAAGCATTTTTTTCATGAAATTAAAAAAAGCGCCTTGCGACGCTTTCGGCTCAAGCCCAGGCAGGCACCCCGACTGGCGCAAGCACGGGATCGGGGCATTTGGCAACGCTTGCAGCATCTTCGAGAGCTACAAACTCGAGGAATTCCGAATGGTTGTCGAATAGATACCGCATAAATCTGTTGTTGAAGTCATGACCGGAACAGGAGACCTCAAAGTGCCCCCACAGACGATGACTTCCGACTGCGATATCGCCCATGAAATCGAGAATCTTGTGGCGCACCATTTCGTCCGCAAAACGCAAACCTTCCGGGTTTACCACTCCGTAGTCGTCAAAGACAACTGCATTTTCAAGTGAACCGCCAAGGGCCAGACCATTCTTCTGCAACCACTCCACATCTTTCATGAAGCCAAATGTTCTGGCCCGGGCGATGCGGTGGGAGAAATTAAGTGGAGTCGACTCGAAACAAAAATGCTGTGTGCCGATCTGCGGATGCGGAAAACTGATGCGGTAGTCGATCTTCAAGCCGTTGTAGGGCTTTGCCACAACGCGCTTCCCATCCTGCTCGAACACCAGGGAGCGCTTGATCTTGGCGACTTCGCGCGGACGATCGAGAACCCGGATACCGGCAGAATTGATCAGATACACATATACGGAAGCGCTGCCGTCGAGAATGGGGATTTCCTCTCCGTCGACTTCGACAAGCACGTTGTCTATTTCGAGGCCGACCAGAGCGGCAAGAAGATGCTCAACAGTCGAAACCTTGGCCCTCTCGGTACCCAATGTCGTAGCCAGGCCGGTACCTACTACCCGTCCCGGTTCCGGCACCACTACCTGCCGGCCGTTCTTGGTCAACAGCGAAAAAATGACTCCCGTATCAGCAGGTGCGGGCTTGAGAACCATTTCAACCTTCTGGCCACTATGCAAACCGACACCGGAGCATCGAACTTCTTTTCGTAGTGTAGTCTGTTTCATGACCACCCATTATCAAACTTCATGCCACTAACGACGCATCACCAACAACCTATAATTATTCTATTAAATACGATTAGCGCGCAGCAACTCTTGAAAAAGTTCCCTTCAAACAACACCCCTAGTGCTAAAAAACAACAACCACAACCCGGTCAAGACCTGCGTAATCCTTCATTATTCGGACATCCTTGGCTATTCTTTTGAACAACTCCACCATGGCCGCCCCCTGACTGTGATCAATTTCGCACAGGAGCAACGCACCATCCTTCATTCCACCACGGAGCGACCTGGCCAGCGCACGATAACAGTCCAGCCCGTCAGGTCCGGCAAAAAGAGCGATTTGAGGTTCGTGAAACAACACTTCTCGACTCAGTGCTTCCCGGGTGGCCAGGGGCACATAGGGTAGATTCGCGAGAACAATATCAAACGAGTCACTGCGCAATGATTCGAGCAAATCGCCCTGGAGAAACAAAATCCTGTCCTCAACGCCGTGAAGCTTCGCATTCTTGCGGGCGACCATCAGCGCGCCAGGAGATATGTCTACCGCAACCAGTCGAAAATTGGGAAATAGCTTGGCGCACGAAACGGCCAGCGCCCCGCTTCCGGTCCCGATATCCACAACGCTCAGACATGCATTCCGATTATGTGATTCAACCAGGCGGTCGAGAATAAGCTCTGTCTCAGGCCGGGGGATGAGCACCTCGGGGCCGACCTGAAAGGCAAACCCATAGAACTCCTTTTCACCCACGATATAGGCCACAGGCTCGCCTTCCATTCGACGACTGCCGAGTTCGTTCATCCGCAAACGACAGGACTCGTCAACAGGAACTCCCCCCTCGAGGAGCATGTCGAGCCTGGAGATCCCAAGGACGCTCGCAAGCAGAACCTGCGCAGACAGGCGGGGCGAATCGATACCGCTTTGCAGCAACAATTTTTCCCAGTGATCGAGTATTGATTTGCGGGTGTGCATAGGCAAAAAAAAAGCTGAGTTTCCTCAGCTTTCTTTCATGGCTTCTGCTTGGTAATGCTGAACCAGTCCATCGATGATATCATCAATATGCCCTTCCATGGCCTGATCAAGATTATAAAGCGTAAGATTGATGCGATGGTCGGTCACGCGCCCCTGCGGATAATTGTAGGTCCGGATGCGTTCCGATCGATCCCCGGAGCCCACCTGTGACTTGCGGTTGTCGTCGTAAGCTTTTTTCGTTTCATCCTGGGCGGCCTGAAGAAGACGGGAGCGCAGCACCTTAAGTGCCTTGGCCTTATTCTTGTGCTGCGACTTCTCGTCCTGACAAATGACAACCAGGCCCGTTGCGAGATGGGTGATACGGATCGCCGAGTCTGTCGTATTGACTGACTGTCCACCCGGACCGGAAGAGCGAAACACGTCTACCCGAATATCGTTCGGGTCGATCTTCACATCCACCTCTTCCGCTTCCGGCAGGATCGCGACCGTAATGGCGGACGTGTGAATGCGTCCCTGACTTTCCGTTGCCGGAACACGCTGCACCCGATGCGCACCCGATTCAAACTTGAGCTTGCTGTAGACATTGGTCCCGGACACCGACGCAATAATTTCCTTGAAACCGCCAGTTCCCGTGTCACTGCTGCTCAAAACTTCCACTCGCCAGGAATGCAACTCAGCGTACCGTGAATACATCCTGAAGATGTCTGCCACAAACAGAGCCGCCTCTTCGCCGCCGGTGCCCGCACGGATCTCAAGGATGATGTTCTTCTCATCCAAGGGATCCTTGGGAGTCAAAAGCTGCTTTAGCAAACGCTCCTGCTCTGCGATCCTGGCTTTCAGAATGACGATCTCAGCCTGGGCCATCTCGCAAAGTTCGGGATCTGGGTCCTTGGCGAATTCCTGATTTTCAGCCATCTCGCGAAGCAATGTCTTATAAAGCTCAAAAGCCTTTACGATTTCGTCAAGCTCAGCATGCTTCTTGGCGATTTTCCGATAGCGCTCCTGATCCTGAAAAATCTCAGGAGTGCTCATTTCGCGCTCAAGTTCGCGGTATTTCGCCGCAAGACTCTCTAATTTATCGACCATTTGTATGCTGTGCTCGACGTCGGCTGAATTTCAACAATTATTTTGCCAGGCTGGCGTATTTCTTTCTGAACCTGTCGATACGACCGGCCGAGTCGATAAAACGCTGCTCACCCGTGAAAAAGGGGTGGCAATGTGAACAGATTTCAACATTGAGTTCCGCACCGACAGTGGACTTGGTGGCGAACTCGTATCCGCAGGCACAACGTACTGCGGTTTCATAAACTTTGGGATGCAAATCTTTCTTCATGGGAAACCTCCAGTTTCAAAAGAGAGAGGACAACTAAACCACTCGGAGACGAATGGCAAGTCGAAATTCACGCAACCTGATTTTGGAAAAAAGGGAGTTAGGAAAGACCCTTGGCTTGATTGATCGAAATATTGAAGGCTACGGAAAAAATATGGTGCATGAAATCCACGTATTCTACGGCAACATTTTCCGGAACCGAAATTCTGGCTGGCGCAAAATTCACGATGCCCCGCACGCCAGCTTCAATCAGGTAGTTGGCTGCACGCTGGGCGCGCTCGGGAGGTGTGGTGATGATTCCTATTTCAATCTCGAGTTCGCTGACTTTCTCTTTAAGCCGGCGCGAACAGACGACCTCCAACCCGGCGACTTCCTCGCCGATCTTGAACGGATCGCAATCAAAGGCACCCACGAGAATAAATCCCCGTCGCCTGAAAATACCGTGCCGGAGCAATGCCCGCCCCAGGTTGCCGACCCCGACCAGTGCGACATTCCATGTCCGGTCGATGCCCAGAGACTGTTTGATGGCGGTCAGTAAATCCTGAACATAGTATCCAACGCCGCGCACGCCGAATTCACCAAAATAAGCCAAATCCTTTCGAATCTGCGAAGGGTTTACGCCACAAGCACGGGCCAGACCGTCGGAAGATATGACGGAATCGCCCTCTTGAAGGAGGGTCTCCAGAACTTGTACGTAGACAGCCAGTCGCTGAATCGTGGCGCGAGGTATGTGGGCGCTTTTCAAAATGACTCCAAACAATAACTTTGTGAGCTATTTATAAAATAGCCAAAAAAAGGGGGGAGGCAGGGCCTCCCCCCTTCTTCGATCAGAGTTAGCCAACGAAGGGGTTGGCGAACAGCAGGATCAGGTTAACAACCAGAGCGTAGATGGCCAGAGATTCGATCAGTGCAAGACCGATCAGCATGGTCACAGTGATTTTGCCGGAAGCTTCGGGGTTGCGGGCAGTGCCTTCGCAAGCAGCCTTAACGGCAAGACCCTGAGCGATGCCACAACCAGCAGCGGCGATGGCCATTCCCAAGGAAGCAGCCCAAGCGATGGTGGAGATGACTTCGGGAGCAGCGTCAGCGGCAAAAGCGGAAGAAGCGACAGCTACCAGGGCGACAGTGGCCAGTACGGACAGAAAACCTTTACGCATGATTCAAAAACCTCCTAAAACGTATAATGATTAGTGGTCGAAAAGACCATTTCCCCCAAATTAATGCGCTTCTTCGAATGCGCCCTTCAGATAGAGCATGGAGAGCATGAAGAAGACCAAAGCCTGGATGACTTTCAGCAACATGAACAGGAAGTAAATCGGAACGGTGGAGACGACCGGGGCCAGCATGAACAGCAGAACCAGTACGATTTCCTCGCCCTTGATATTTCCGAAAAGACGCAAAGAAAGTGAAAGCATGCGCGCGAAATGCCCGATTACTTCAATGGGGAAGATAAGCGGAGCAAGCCACGGCACCGGGCCGGTAAAATGATGGACGTAGTGAAATCCATGCAGCTTGAAGCCCCAGTACTGGTAGTACACAAACACGAACACGGCCATGGCCAGAGTGGTGTTGATGTTCGCAGTCGGAGCGTCCAGACCGGGCACCAGCCCTTCGTAGTTACTGAACAGGATGAAGATGAAAAGGGTCGCAAGTACCGGGAAAACCTTTCGACCGTCTTCGCCCATGTTGGCAACGACAAAATTCTCAAGTGATTCGATGAGCAGTTCAAAAAAATTCTGCAACCCTTTAGGAACAAGGGACAGTTTTTTCGTGGCCAATATGCCAAGCGTTATGAGCACGCCCATGACCACCCACGCGTGGAGGACTTGGCCCGGTATCAAGCTGTGACCATGAGCGTCCACGAGACCAATGGCTTTTACTGCTTCCTCTACTAAGAAAATTGGATGTAAATTCCCCGCCATTCTTACGCCTCCTTAGAAGTTTTCCCCAAAAATTGTGACATTCCCCAAAGCAAAATATTGATCAGCACAGTGGAAAAACCCATCAGTAACCAGACGCCAGAAGAACCCAGATGGGCGATCAGCACATAAAAAGCCAGTGCCGTTATCAGCAGGCGTCCGTAAAAACTGAAAATCTGAACAACCACCGCACTTTTTTGCAAATAGACCAATTCCTGAATCAACTTGGCCAGCGCCAGAAAGTTGAGCGTTCCCAGCAGAACTCCGGTAGCCAGGTCAACCCCCTTCCAGCCAAACGCCAGCGCCGGCAGCACTCCCAGCAGAAAATATACCTGCCGTAACGCCATCTTCCGCACTTCCGGGACATGAAATCCCCGGGCGTAAAGAACGCGCTCAATCTTCTTCTGCATTGTTGCGAGCATCGGCTTCCGCTTCTTTTTTTTGGATCCGCTGCATTTCTCGAAACATGTTTCTGTATCCGGCGATGATGCCAAACACCAAAAAAATCAGCGTCAACCAAGGCTTTGTTTCGAAAAATTTGTCGAGGTAGTAACCCATGGCAAAGCCCACGATCACCCCGGACACCAGCTGAAGCCCCATCACCGAAGCAATACCCAGCGATTCGAAATGTTTGGAATTTTTCCTGTTAAAGAGCATGTGTTCGTCTCGATGGGTTTTTACTGTCCCAGATCGTTCGTGCAATAAATCACAAATCGAAGTCGGGGCTACCACACCCCCCAACTTCGCGTCAACCAAAGTTTTTCGCCTGATGAATTTTAAAGCCCCTCCGCCTATGCTCCGCGCGCGAATTGAGCATTCCTCCGACTCAATCGTGCCGGGATCGGCCAGCTTGCCAGCAGGACCTATTCGCACTATGCCCTGACTCGAAATCAACAAGCCCGGCATAAATGCCGGCAGCACGAGAATCAATGAAAAACATCCCTGAACTCAAAGCCCGCCAACTCAAGATCGAGCCGGATCCGCGCAAGATCCTGCGCAGCAACGATATCCGCGAAAACACCAACGCCGTTTGCCTGTTCCAGCCACGGGCTCGCAAGGCCCTTGAAATGGGCCTCTCCATACCCGGCATGGAATATAATGTTTACGTCGCCGGAGAACCTGGACTTGGGCGGACATACCTGGTCGAAAACTTTCTTCTCCCCCGGGCCGAGGCAGGAACGACGCCTCCAGACCTCGTCTACCTGAACAACTTCGACAATCCCGACAAGCCGCTCCTGGTCAGCATGACGCCCGGCCAGGGAAAAGTTCTCAAGGAAAACCTGCAGCGCATCGTAAAGCGTCTTCGCCGCGATCTGCCGCGCCATTTCGAGCAGGCCAGCTATCTTCGCCTCCAGAACAAGCTCTTCACCAAGCTGGCCCTGGTGCGGGACGATCTGATGGACAGGATGGATGAAGCCGCCCAGAAGAAAGGATTCAGCCTGAACATCGACGATACCGGCGCGGTTTCACTGACGCCCCTGGTGGACGGCAAGGTCCTCAGCTCTGAAGAATTCGAGCGTCTTGAATCCTCCCAGAAGAAAGTCCTCAAGGATCAAAGCAGTGCCGTGCTGAATACCATCGCGGACCTTTCACGACTGGTCAACAAAAGCGAGCAGGAATTTCGGGCCAAGGAAGTTCAGTTGGCGCAAGAGCATGCGGCAAGCCTCGTGGACCGTCTGCTTATGCCCATCCACAAGAAATTCGCTGAAAACAAGGCTCTCAAAAAATATTTCGAATCGTTCAAGGAAGACATCCTCGAAAACCTGACGCACTATCAGGGCCGACAGGAACGCGAACCCCGCACCGGCCCGGAGCAACAGGGCGAAGGACTGTCAGACTCCTTTTTTCAGCGCTACGACGTCAACCTCTTTGTGGACAATTCCGAAGTCAACGGCGCACCCGTGGTCAAGGAAATCAACCCCGGCTTTTTCAACCTCCTCGGATGCGTGGAGCGTGAAACGGAATGGGGCACCTACTACACCGATTTCTCCCTGATCAAGGCCGGGGCGATACATCGCGCCAATGGCGGATTCCTCATCCTGCGCGTTGACGACCTGCTGAACCACCCCGCCGCATGGGAAGGCCTGCTGCGCTGCCTGCGCACCAAACAGTCGAGCTTGGACGATCCCACGGATCATTACGACCTGCTGCGCACCCGCACCATCAGTCCAGACCCGATCCCGCTTTCCCTAAAGGTTCTGCTCATCGGCGATGATGAGACATACGAATTGCTCTACATGCATGACGAACGGTTCCGAAAGATATTCAAGCTCAAGGCACATATCCAGGACACCGTTGAACGCAATCCCGAATCCATTACCGGATATGCCCAGGCCCTGGACCGCGCCGGTCGCGAAACCGGCCTGCGCGGATTCACAAAGGACGCCTTCGCAGAACTGGTGAACTACTCCACCCGCATGGCTGAAGATCGGGAACGCCTGTCCCTGCACTTTTCGCATTTGCGGGAGATCATGATCGAGTCCAATGCCCTGGCCATCACCCAGGACAAACGGGCTATTGACGCCGTCATCGTAAAACAGGCGCTGGAAGAACGCGAATACAGGACCAATCTGTACCAGGAGGAATTCCTGCGCGAATACGATCGCAGATCCATCAAGGTCCGCACCCAGGGCCAGGGCGTGGGCGTGGCCAACGGCCTGTCCGTGACCCAGGTCGGGGATTACGTCATGGGTCTGCCGCACCAGATATCCTGTACGGTGGGCGTGGGACATGGCGGCATCATGGACCTGGAGCGCGAAGCCGAACTCGGCGGCCCGATCCATACAAAGGGCATGATGATCCTCAAAAGTTATTTCGTGAACCTGTTCGCCCGCAACAAGCCGCTCGTTCTGACCGGCAGCCTCTGCTTCGAGCAAAGCTACGCCCAGGTCGATGGGGATTCGGCGTCCGGCGCGGAACTCGCCGCCCTTCTCTCCGCCCTTTCAAACGTGCCGATCCGGCTCGATCTGGCCTTCACCGGGGCCATCTCCCAGTCGGGGGCCATCATGGCCGTCGGCGGAGTCACGCACAAGGTGGAGGGCTTTTTCGAGGTTTGCAGGCGACGCGGCCTCACCGGCCAGCAGGGCGTACTGTTGCCCCGGGACAACATCGTGCACCTGGTACTCAGGGACAATGTGCTGCAGGCCATAAAGGACGGACAGTTCCACATTCATCCCGTGAGCACCATTGAGGAGGCCATGGAGTTCCTGACCGGCAAAAGGGCTGGAGAACGATTGAAAGACGGTCGTTTTTCGCAAAATTCCATCTATGCGGCCGTGGACGAGAGGCTGACCGAGTTGGCTGTTCTTGCGGAAAAGAAATGCTCCATGCCCAGAAGAAAAAGCATAAAAAAAGCCGGATCCTGAAAGGGACCCGGCTTTTGCGGTATTGGACTTCAAGCCTTAAAAACGAACCAGCCAGTTTTCACTGCGGCAAAAGTTCAGGATTTCTTTGACCCATGGCCCCGTAAAGCGCGGCCACGGACCGCTCATAATCAGACATCGCCACATGCAGACTGGCTTCGCTGAGCGTCTGCTTGGATTGAGCGTCAAGCACATCAGTATTTGTGCCCACCTGAGCCTCATACCTGGCCACGGCCATGCGGTAGCTCTCCTTGGCGGCGATCAGGCCCTGCCTGGCGGCAGAGATGCGCTTTTCGGCGGCCTGAATCTGCAAAAAACTTTTTTTGACCTCGAACGAAGCGTCATTCTCAAGATTCACATACTCCTGACTTAAGCGGCTCACATTCTTCTCCGCCTGCTTTTCCCCGTAATAGGTCTTTCCCCATTCGAAAAAAGTCCACTTCATTCCGACCTGCGCGTTCCACTGGCTGGGCGTATGGTAATCCCCCCCTTGCACCAGAGGCTCCTCCCCTTGGCGAATGTAATTGAAGTCGGCAGCCACCTGCGGATAATAAGGCACCGCCGCCAGCACCTTGTCTTTTTCGGCCAGCATGACCGCCTGACGGGCAATACGCAGATCCGGTCGATGCCGGCCCGCGCGCTCCAGGCATTCTTCAAGGGTCAAAGGCATGGGAAAATACCGCAACTCTCCGACATACTCCACATCCTCCTCCACGCTCTTGCCGAGCAGCGTGTTCAACTGGGCGTTCAAGGTCGCCTCGTTGTTTTTTGCGGTCAGCAGCAACTGCTCGGCCGTGGCCACGTCCACCTCGGCCTGCAGCATGTCGAGCTTGGGACGCAGGCCGACCTCGTAGAACGCGGTGTTCACCTTCAGCTGCGACCGCAGCCTGACAAGTGAATCCTCGGCGGAACGGACATTCTCCCGCGCCTGCAGCAAAAACAGGAACGAGTCCTGAATGGCAACGATCAATCGTAACTCGACATTATCGATCTGCGATGTGACCTGCTCCTTCTGCAAGATGGCCTTTTCATGAGTCGTCAGCAGGTTGAAACCCGTAAATAGTGGCTGGTGCACATTGAAGGCCAGCTCCCAATTGTCCAGCGTGCCTGCGTTGATCCCGAATGACTGCGGACGCTCGTCGAGCCGTGTATAGCCATACTGCGTGCTCAGAGACGGCCCAAAAGCGGCCTTGGCCGACTTGACGGCATAGTCCGAGGCAAAAAGCGCCTCGCGTGCGCCCAGTATGGATGGATTGGACTTGAGCCCGATCTCGACGGCCTCCCTCATCGTCAACGTTTCCGCGCCCCAGGCGGACAAGGAAAAGAGGAAGATCATGCTCAGAACGCAATTCAATATTTTCATAATCACTCCGAAACCGGTTGTTTGAAAAGTTTTCCCGGCGATCAGGGCTACATACTCTCCCCTGCTTCAAAACGCCACCTCCGTCGTACTCCGCATTCGACTTGTGAAGAAAAGCACTTGAAGTCAAGAAAGATCTCGCCTATGTTTTAGAACTAGATCATAATCAAGAGGAGGCATCCTATGTTTTCTGGACTCATCCTTGCCTTGGGCCTTTGCTGCGTCGGCCTGATCGTCTATTCCCTGAACAAGGAACACGGCCCCGACAAGCACCACCATTAATCTCCAATCCGCCCTTAGCTCAGCTGGATAGAGTAGCGGACTTCGAATCCGTTGGTCGCATGTTCGAATCATGCAGGGCGGGCCAACACGCAGGGTTGCGGTGCAGGGCTCAGAGCCGACTTTCATGGTAGCGTCTTGGCTACCTGAGCTTGGTTCGAACAAAATGAAGGAAATTCGGAAAGTGCAAAATTCCCTCTTGCCTTCGTAGCGCCCTTTGCATAAAAGCACCTCTCACCACACGTTGCCGGGGTAGCTCAGTCGGTAGAGCAGGGGACTGAAAATCCCCGTGTCGGCAGTTCAACTCTGTCCCCCGGCACCATGAAATCAAAGGTCGCACCAAGCGGCCTTTTTTTTGTGCCGTTCTTGCCCAGGGCCTTCGCCGCCTCCTGAATTTGCCAACGACACGTGGTTACGCAACGGCCGTCCATGCAGACCACATGTTTTTAAAAAATCTCTTTTTTTTAGCTTGCCAAAGCAGGCCGATTTCCATAGTAACGGTCTTCCGTTGAGCCGGGGTAGCTCAGTCGGTAGAGCAGGGGACTGAAAATCCCCGTGTCGGCAGTTCAACTCTGTCCCCCGGCACCATGAAATCAAAGGTCGCATCACGCGGCCTTTTTTCTTTTCCGCAGGTAACAAACTTTCCGCCTGCGCACCAAATCCTCCGCCGCCTGCATTCAGACCCAAAAGGCCGGTCCACGCGCCGCCACAATTCTTGACGAAACCGCCCCGGAACACCTAACCCTTGCGGATGCACCGGTCTTGAATCAGGAGAGTTCCGCCCATGCTCATCACCCAGCGACGATTTTCACACACATTCACGTTCAAGTTCGAACCCGACACCCTGACCTACACCAGGGCCGACGCTTACGGCTCGCACTCCTTCCAGCTGCCCTACGGCTCCATCGGCATGGACCCGCAACGCACCACCGAACGGAACGCGACACTTTTCAACGGCGGGATTCTCCTCTCGGCATGGGGGCTGGCACAGGCTGGATACGCAATGGCTCACGGCGACTATCTCGGGATCATCTTCCTCTTCCCGGGGCTCACGTGCTTCCTCCTCCATGTCCTGACCAAGATCGAGCTGACATCGCTCAGTTCCGACGCCGGAGAAGTCGCCCTGCTCCACGACAAGCAGTACGACCGTATCATGGAGACACTGCGCGAGCGCAGAAAAAAGCAACTGCTCGAATGGTACGGCAACATCAACTTCGCCAACGATCCCGAAGAAGAGATCCGCAAATTCCACTGGCTCCATTCCCAGCACCTGATCAGCGCAGGGCAGCTGCAACAGATCATCACAACCATCCGCAACGCCGACGTCGAAGGGCGGGATGGGATCGACGACCCCGCCCCGCCCCAGCAATGACTTCCCGAACGCAAAGTGCTCCTCGGCGGCAGAAAGCCGCATGGCCCGACAGGTCTTTCCCGACTTCTTCAGAAGGTCATGCCTGAACGCAACCCGGCCCAACCCAGGCCGACACGCAGCCGGTCCAAAAATCCTCCCACCCCGCTGTCCGTGCACTGCCCGATGGTCCAGTCCGCGCCCCGCCGCGCCCACTCCCCGGCGTTGGCCACCGCGGCGCAAGCTCCACAAAGGGCAAAAAGCGGCTCGTCATTTTCCGTATCGCCCACGGCCAGGGAATGCAGTACCGGCCACCGGGCCTCTTCCATGACTGTCCGGGCGGCCTGCCCCTTGTTCCCCTGCTTGGGCAAAAATTCCAGAAAATGCCGGTCGCTGCGACAGCAATCCACGCCAAGTTCCGAAGCCAGAAGGCGCAGTTCTTCCTCGCGTCGAAGGTCATCGCCGTCCACAATGCACAGAATCTTCAGCGCCGCGCCCGGCAAGCGCGTCCGCTTGGGCCGGATTTCCCCGTAGCGATCAAAAACCTCGTCCAGGGATACCGGCCACAGCCCTCCCGTCTCGATGCCCTGCGGACGATACACGGCAATGGGCAGACCTCTGCTCTCAAGGGCGGTTCGCAACGATTCCGCCGCGTCTTTGAGTTCGTCCAGCACTGTTATCCCGTTCCTGTCCAGCAGGCACGATCCGTTGCCCGCCACCTGCGTGGTGTCCAGCCCCAGCTCCGTCACCAGCGGGGAGATGCTGAGCGGGTGCTTGCCCGTGGCCAGGGAAAAGGCTCCGCCTGACGCCACGTAGGCCTTGACCGCCGCCTTGTTCGAGGCTGAGAGACCATCTCCGGGACGAATGAGCGTGTTGTCCACATCGCAGAAGACCCAAGGCAGGGGGCGGGCTTCCGTGGCCATGTCCCGCGCCCACTCCAAAAAGCTGTCACGCACTTCGTTGACCATGATCGCGGCCAGCCGAACCTTTTCGGGCTTGTCCGGGTTGCGCGTCGCGATATCCTCGAAACGTCGGGCAAAGGAGACCCGCTTGCCCACGCCCGCAGCGCGCCAATCGGCCACGGTCACGGCCCGCACCAGCCAGTCAGCTTCCGCCAGCGGCGGCCGGCTGGCATAGTGGTCACTCACGACGGGGAGCCCGTAACCCTTCCTGTCAGCCTGCGAGTGCCGCAGCACCCCCTCCACCACCCAGGGATGCTCTCCTTTTTCCTCCAGAAACAACGCCCCGTCCAAGGCATGGTAATTGAAACGGCGCAGCGCCGAAGCGTATCCGATGTCATGCAGCAACGCCGACCGGATCAGCATGTGCGCATGCTCCGCCGGCAAGGAGAAACTGCCCGCCAGATCCTGGGCAAAAGACGCGGCATCACGCATGTGCGCAAGACGCGGCATGCGCTCGGCAAAAAGGGACTCCAGGGCTCGAATATCGAAACCCAACTCGGGGCAAGACGAAACGAAAGGCATGTGATTTCCTGTGAAATATGAGGGTGATGAGCGAAGGGAAAGGGAACCGACGACTCGCAAAAAAAGTATTTTCCGTTTACTTTCAAGATGATTCGGCTTAACAAGCTGAGCCTAATCATAAAGGATTCAGGCAATGAAACAAGCTGAAAATTTCCTGCGGCAAGCGCAAAACATGATCCGGCGACTGGACATACATCCCCTGGTTCTCATCGCAGGACTTCTGTTTTGCCTGTTCTTTCCGCGTTTTTTCCTTCTCGCAGCCTTTGGCTTCGCAGCCTATTGGGTGGTCAAAAACATCGGTTTCCCTCCACGAGGCCGGGACGGCCGCAAAGGCCGGGGAAGAAAGTAGACCGAGCAAAACACCAAGAGGAGTTCCATGGCTTCCGACTCATCCCTTTTCATGCGCATTCTCCGGGCCATCATTCACAGGGTCTGGACCGTCCTCTTTTTCCTGTCCGTCCTGTCCGCGCTCTCCCTGGCCAACCATTGGTGGGATGTCCTCGCAGGGGGTTACCATGCGCTCCAAGGCTGGATTCTGACCGGAATAGACCTGATCCGCAGCTAGGGGCTCACCCCTTCTCGTCCACCAGCCTGTCCTCGGTGTGAAGCTCATTCCAGACTGGTGAACCAGGTGCTGTTTCCCGCTGCCGGGGACGGGTCCTGCCCACGGAACTGGACTCGGCAACCTCTTTTTCAATCTGCCGCCGTCGCTGAAAATTTCCCAGGATTCCGTCCACTTTTTCAATTTTTTCTGTCATCTCAGATATCCAACGCTTCGGGCGCACGCCCGGATGAAATGGACGCCAGGACCTCGTGACGGGGTTGGTTCAATGCTGCCGGACACCGCGACTGATCATCCTTGCCAGGTTCCAAAGATTGCCCATTTTCACGGGAACCGGATTTCGCACAATGCTCCCGGGCTGCGCCAAGTCCGGGCAGAAGGCGGACCTGTTGCGCCACTGGCGCAGCTTCGGGCATGCGGAAAGGATGAGCCGGGCATGGCGGCTGGGCTCCGATGGGCACGTTTGCGCTGCAGTCGGCCACCGCCTCGGGACTGCCCGCGCAGGCCAGACAAAAAGTCGCAATGCAATTCTGCAGAACGGCGTCCTCCCCGTCCTCGATCATCCGACACGAATGCAGCGGGCACAGGGAGTGCTCGCACTCCCTGACAAATTTCGGGCTCCCTCCCTGACAGCACAGACAGATTTTCCGGATTACACCGGGCATTGCGTTCCTGGCGGCCATGCACCCCCTCTCCTTGAACCTGGCGGAATGGAATTGCCTCACCATACGCGTGAACCCGGCGTGCATCAATGCCCAAAATGGAGAACCCCGAACACCGTGCAGCACGAACAAAACATCTTCCCAAATAAAAATGACCGCCGGTCATAAAATTTCTTGACAGCCTCCCGGCAAACTGAGTAGTCAGGCAATCGTTATGACAAACTTCTCCCTCAATCACAGCCTGTACTTTTTTTGGTACTTTTATTTTAGCAGAGCCTGTGGTCTGAGGGGACTGCTTTAGCCTTTTTGACAAAGCAAACCAACCTTAGGGCCGCAGGCGATACGCCGGCGGCCCTTTTTTACATTTAAGGCCCCGGGTGCCCGGCCGAAACCGGAGGAAATCATGAACATGGGAAAAAGCGTCAGACTGGAAAGAATCTTCAACCGCAACACGGGCCGCAGCATCATCGTGCCTCTGGATCACGGAACCACCGTCGGACCCATCGAGGGCCTGGTTGACCTGCGCTCCACGGTGAACAAGGTGGCCGAAGGCGGCGCCAACGCGGTACTCATGCACAAGGGACTGCCGCGCTGCTCGCACCGGGGTCATGGCCGCGATGTCGGCCTCATCATCCATCTTTCGGCCAGCACCACCCTCTCTCCCTTCCCCAACGCCAAGATCCTGGTCGGCACGGTGGAAGACGGGATCAAGCTCGGCGCGGATGCCGTCTCCGTTCACCTGAACCTCGGTGACGAGTCCGAGCGTGACATGCTGCGCGACATGGGCCAGGTCGCCTCCAAGTGCGCCGAGTGGGGCATGCCTCTTCTGGCCATGGTTTACGCGCGCGGCCCCAAGGTCAAATCCGAATGGGACCCGGCCACCGTGGCGCACTGCGCACGCCTGGCCGAGGAACTGGGCGCGGACGTGATCAAGGTCGTCTACACCGGCGATCCCGAATCCTTTTCCAGGGTCACCGAAGGATGCTGCATTCCCATCGTCATCGCCGGCGGCCCACGCATGGACTCTCCGCGCGACATCATCCAGATGGCTCACGACTCCATCAGTGCGGGCGGCGCAGGGCTTTCCATGGGGCGCAACATCTTCCAGGCCGAAGATCCGACCCGTCTCGTGCAGGCGCTGCACGCCGTGGTGCACATGGATTACTCCGTCGAACAGGCCCTTGCGCTGCTCGAAGAACCCAAACTCTAGGTCCGTCTCATGAAAAAAGTACTCTTTTCCGGCGTCCCCTTTGACAAGGGCGAGATCACCCTGGCCCTGGAATCCGGAGTGGACGCGGTCATCGTCGAACGCGAACACGTCGCCGCAGTGCAGGCCTTGAGCAAGATCCCGGTACTGTCCGCCGAAGACCAGCCCTATATCCTCCTGTCCTCCAAGGCCGACGAGGAAGAAGCCGTGCGCCTCCTCAACCAGGGCAGGGACGTCATTCTGCGTGAAGGCTGGGAGATCATTCCCGTGGAAAACATCCTGGCCCAATCCGACCGCCTGGCCGTGGAAACCGCCAGCCTCGACCGCGCGCGCCTCGCCGCCGGCATTCTGGAACGCGGGGTCGAAACTGTAGTCGTCCTGCCCACGGCGGCCGGGGATCTCAAGACCATCGTGCATGAACTCAAACTGAGCCAGGGAACCATGGAAATGGAAACCGCGACGGTCACCGCCGTCACCTCCGCCGGACTCGGGCACCGCGTCTGCGTGGACACCATGAGCCTTTTGAAATCCGGCCAGGGCATGCTGGTCGGCAATTCGAGCGCTTTTACCTTCCTCATCAACGCCGAGACCGAGTCCAACCCCTACGTGGCGCCCCGCCCCTTCCGCATCAACGCCGGAGCCGTCCACGCCTACGCGGCCATGCCCGGGGACAGGACCACGTATCTGGACGAACTCAAGACCGGCACCGAGGTGCTCATCGTCGGCGCCGACGGCTCCACCACCCTGGCCACGGTCGGGCGCTGCAAGGTCGAAATCCGGCCAATGCTGCTCATCGAGGCCGAGTGCAACGGGAAAAAGGGAACCCTATTCCTGCAGAACGCCGAAACCATCCGCATGGTCCGGACTGATGGCCGCCCGGTCAGCGTGGTCGACCTCAAGGCCGGAGACAAGGTGCTCTGCCGCACGGACCAGGCGGGCCGACATTTCGGCATGCGCATCACCGAGGAGATCAAGGAATGAGTGCGTCCACGCAGCGCCTGACCGAAATCCGCAGCCAGATCGACAACCTGGATGAACAGCTTCTGGGCCTGCTCAACAGACGCGCAGCCTTGAGCCGCGAAGTGGGTCAGCTCAAGTCCGATTCCCTGGACATCGTCTTCAAACCCTTTCGCGAAAAGGAAGTCTTGAGCCGCCTGAACGCCTTGAGCCCCGGCATCCTGCCAGAGGATCATCTGCGCGCCATCTACCGCGAGATCCTGTCCTCCTCGCGCCGTCTGCAGCAGCCCCAGACCGTGGCCTATCTCGGTCCAGAGGGGACCTTCACGCACCTGGCGGGCCTTGAGTACCTTGGCCGCTCCATGGATTTCACCCCCTGCCCGACCCTGCACGACGTCTTTTTGACAGTGGCCTCGCGCAAGGCCGACCTTGGCGTGATCCCGCTCGAAAACTCCCTGCAGGGCAGCGTCGGCCAGAGCCTGGACCTCTTCCTGCAGTACAATGTCTATATCCATGCCGAACTTTTCAGCCGCATCAGCCACGCGCTGCTGGCCACAAACGCTGAGCTGGCCTCGGTCCGCACGGTCTATTCCCACCCCCAGGCCCTGGCCCAATGCTCGGGCTGGCTACGCACCAACGTGCCCCAGGCCGTCGTCGTCCCAACCGAGAGCACCGCAGCCGCCGCGGCCCAGGCCGAGCGCGAGGGCGACGGCTTCGCCGCCATCGGCCATCCGCGTCTGGTGGAACGCTACGCCCTCAAGGCCGTGGCCCTCGACATTCAGGATCTGCCCGACAACTGGACGCGCTTTCTGGTCATCGGGCCCACGCCAACGGTGGGCAGCAGCCGCGACAAGACCTCGCTCCTTTTCACCACGCCGGACCGCCCCGGAGCGCTGGCCGCAATCCTGAACCTGCTGGCCGACCAGGGGCTGAACCTGACCAAGCTGGAGTCCAGACCGCTCAAGGGTGAAAAATGGAAATACGTCTTCTTCATGGATGTGGAGTGCGACCTGTCCCAGGAGCAGTACGAGAACACCATGAAGCACCTGACCAGCCTCTGCCACACCATGCGCGTGCTCGGCAGCTATCCGACGGGCCCGCACCTCTACGGTGCAGGCATCACCCAGGAGTCCCCATGAACCCGGTCATCCACATCGCCGCCCCTTCATCCAAGTCCCTGTCGCACCGGACGCTCATCTGCGCAGCCCTGGCGGCAGGCGAGTCGCTCCTCGAAGGCGTGCTTGACAGCCAGGACCTGACCCGCACTGCCCAGTGCCTGCGCCTTCTCGGCGCGACGATCGAGCCCCGGGAGGACAAGCTCTTTGTGCACGGCATCGGCGCAGCGACGCGTGCAGACGCATCCGAACCCGTCGCCATGAACGTCGGCGAGTCCGGCACCACCTGCCGGCTCATGGCCGCCGTGGTTACGGCCATCCCCGGCATCTACCGCTTTTTCGGCGAAGGGCGCATGCACGACCGGCCCGTCTCGCACCTGACCGACGCCCTCACGCAGCAGGGGGTGCGCGTCACCTTCGAGGAAAAGGACGGCTACCCGCCCTTGATCATGTCCAGCCCCGGCCTTTCCGGCGGCGAGGTGACCATCAATCTGGAACAGAGCAGCCAGTACCTCTCGGGCCTGCTCCTGGCCGCCCCGCTGGCCAGCGAACCGACGACCATCCGGCTCATCGGCAGGTCCGTGGCCTCCTGGCCCTATGTCGCCCTGACGCTGGACACCATGGCCCGCTTCGGCGTGCCCGTGATCCTGGAGCGCAGAATCCTCGACGACTGGCAGCCGTGCGCCCACGCCGAAGCCGCAGGCCTGCCTCCTACCGACATCCGCCTCGTCGTCCATCCGGCGCCCTACCGCGCCGGATCCATGCGCGTGGAGGGGGACTGGTCCAATGCCTCCTACTTTCTGGCGGCCGGAGCCGTGGGCGTCGCACCGGTGCGCATTTCCGGCTTGAACCGCTCCTCGGCCCAGGGCGACCGTTTCATGCTCGAGATCCTGACCCGCATGGGCGCACGCATCGAATGGGCCGATGATGCGGTCACGGTTTTCCCGTCCGCGCTGCACGGCACGCAGGTCGACATGAACGCCTGTCCGGACATCGTGCCCACGGTGGCAGCCATGGCCGCCTTCGCCACCGGCGAGACGGTCATTTCCGGGGCCGCGCACCTGACCCTCAAGGAATGCGACCGCATCCAGGGTCCGGTCACGGAACTGTCCAAGGCCGGCGTGAACATCGAGGCCCGGCCCGACGGCATGGTCATTCGCGGTAACGGCGGTCTTCTGCCGCGCCATGCGGACATGTGCACCTATGGCGACCACCGCATGGCCATGAGCTTCACCATTCTGGAACTCGGCGGCATCGGCGTACATCTCGACAATCCGTCCTGCGTGGCCAAATCCTTTCCCGGATTCTGGGACGTCTGGGGCAAGGTTCGCTTCGGCAACGGCCTTGGAGCTGCGCATGAGTCTTAGCCAGGCATCTCAAATCGTGGTCATCGGCGCCAAGGGGCAGATGGGAGCGCGGTTCGTGCTGAGCTTTCGCGAGGCGGGACACTTTGTGACCGAATTCGACCAGCCCATGGACCTGGATGCCCTGCCGGACGCCGTGCGCAAGGCCGCCCTGGTCCTTTTGTGCGTGCCCATCACGGCCATGAAGGAGACCGTCGCCCTGGTGGCTCCGTATCTCACGCAGGAAACAATCCTGGCCGACATCTGCTCGGTCAAGGTCCAGCCCCTGCATGACATGCTGACCCCGACCACAACGCCCGTGGTCGGAACCCATCCACTTTTCGGCCCCCATACACTTGACGCGGAGCTACGAATTGCCGTAACTCCAGGGCGTGACCAGAGCGCGACCGATAATCTATCGAACTGCTTTCGTGATCTGGGATTCGCCCCCTTTACCACAACGGCCGATGAGCATGACAAAGCCATGGCCTACATCCAAGGACTCAACTTCGTGACCACCATCGCTTATCTCTGTGCTTCCCCTCTGGAAAACGGAATCGAGCGTTTCTTCACGCCCTCGTTCGGACGACGCGTTGAAGCGGCCACGAAAATGATCACCCAGGACGCCCCCCTCTTCTCCACCATGTTCGAAGCAAACCCGCACAGCCTCGAAGCCGTGCGCATGTTCCGTTCATACCTGAACGTCGCCGCGGGCGGCGATCTGGAACTCTTGAGCCAGAAGGCTCTTTGGTGGTGGCGCAAGCAGCATGACCCAGGGGGACCGGCTTCCTGACGGCACGTGCGTGCCGTTAGTTCAGGCATAAAAGGCACTAGAGCCGGATCCTCCACAGGATCCGGCTTTTTTTATTCAAAATTCAACAACCGATTATGGAGGCACCATGATCACCCTTCCCCAACAGGGCACCTGGCTGCCGGCTGATACGCAGACGCCCATCTCGCTGTACCTGACGCTGGTGCGCGAAAAGCAGGGCTTTCTCCTTGAGAGCACCGAAGTTGACGGACGGCTGGGCCGATACAGTCTCATCGGCTGGGATTATCGGCTGATCCTGTCCTGCGCCGGCGGCAAGCTCGATGTGCAGAGCTACGACCCGCGCCTGCACGGCCTGAAAGAATTCAGCGGCCAGGATTACGTGTCCGGACTGCGCGCCTGCCTGGCCGAACTGACCGTCACCGGACCTGAAAATCTGGGCCCGCTTCCGGCGGTGACCAGGAGCGTGTGCGGCTACATGGCCTACAACATGGGCGGCATCTTCGAGCCGGCCCTGGCCGACAGGCTGCCCCCCGAGGAGGCGCGTTCCATCATGGTCCTGCCGGGCAAGGTCATCCTTTTCGATCACCTGCACCACCGCTGCTGCTACCTGACCCTGGACTCGACCACCAACCTGAACGGCTGCCAGCGGCCGAGCACTCCGGCCCCGCCGGTCGTCGGGGCCATCACCACCACGCCCAGCCAGGATGAATTCCTGCGCCGGGTGGGCCGGGCCAAGGATCTGATCACCCAGGGCGAAGCCATCCAGATCGTGCTCTCGACCCGCTTCTCGGCCCCCTTTTCCGGCTCCGCCTTCGAGCTTTACAGGCGGCTGCGCCAGATCAACCCATCCCCTTACACCTTCTTCATGTCCTTCGGCGAGCTGACCATCATGGGCTCGTCTCCGGAACTGCTCATCCGCTGCGAGGACGGCCTCCTGCAGCTGCGGCCCATCGCAGGGACCCGCGTACGCGGAGCCACCGAGGCCGAGGATCAGGACCTGGCCGAGGAACTGCTGGGCGACGAGAAGGAACGGGCCGAGCACGTCATGCTCGTCGACCTTGGCCGCAACGACCTCGGGCGTATCGCCGCCCCCGGCACCGTGCGCGTCGACAAGTACATGCAGGTCGAACGGTTTTCCCATGTCATGCACCTGACCTCCTATCTCTCGGCTCACCTGGCCGAGGGCCTTGACGCCATCGACGTCCTGAAGGCCGGATTCCCGGCCGGGACCGTCTCCGGCGCGCCCAAGATCAGGGCCATGCAGATCATCGCGGACGAGGAAAAGCTCGATCGCGGCCCCTATGCCGGAGGCATCGGCTGGATCGGCCTCGATCAGGGGCAGGTCAACCTCGATACAGGCATCACCATCCGCTCCCTGTGGGTGGAGAACGGCCAGATCAACTGGCAGGCGGGCGCGGGGCTGGTCTTTGATTCGGACCCCGAGAAGGAATGGCAGGAGTGCCACAACAAGGCCAGAGCGATTTTGAAAGCCATCACAAGTACCGGAGGCGGAGATGATTTTACTGATAGACAACTTTGACTCGTTTACTTTCAACCTGGTTCAGGTTTTCCAATCTTTGGGCGCAAACCCCTTGGTGCTTCGTAACAACGAGCAGGAAATCCTGACCCTGGCCACGGACCCGCGCCTTCAGGGCGCGATCATCTCCCCCGGCCCGAGTCACCCGCGCAACACAGGGCTGTGCCTGAAGTTTCTTGATCTGGTGCCGCGCAGCGTGCCGATCCTTGGCGTGTGCCTCGGACATCAGACCCTGTCGCACCACAGCGGCGTTACCGTGGGCTCGGCGCAGCGGATCATGCACGGCAAGACCTCGAGCATCCGGCACGACGGGACCGGGCTTTTCGAGGGGCTGCAAAACCCGATGCAGATCGGTCGCTACCATTCCCTGGCCGTACACGGGGAAGGGGACCTGCCCTTCACCGTCACCGCCCGCACCGAAGACAACGAGATCATGGCCCTGGCCTTCAAGGACCGCCCCTGGGTCGGCGTGCAGTTCCATCCCGAATCCGTGCTCACGCCGGAAGGGCCGATGCTTCTCAAGAACTTCCTGAAAATGTGCAACATCCAAGCGGAGTAAGCCATGAACACCATCAGCCATATTCTTGAATATCTGACCACGGGCGCCGATCTTTCCGGGATCCAGGCCAAGGAGGCCTTCGACCTCCTGCTGACCGGCGAGGTCTCTCCGGTACAGGCCGGAGCCTTTCTCATGGGTCTGCGGGCCAAGGGCGAAACCGCCGCCGAGCTCTCGGCAGCGGTGGATGCGGCTCTCGGCCAGGCCAGGCTCATCCCCGGGCTCTCGGGCAAACGCATCGACACCTGCGGCACGGGCGGGGACGGCCAGCAAAGCTTCAACTGCTCGACGGCCGTATCCTTTTTCCTGGCCGACATGGGCTACCAGGTCGTCAAGCACGGCAACCGCGCCGTATCGAGCAAATGCGGCAGCGCCGACGTGGTCGAGGACATGGGCTACCCCCTGGTCACGGAACCCGAGGAGGCGCGTACGGAGCTCGCCAAACGCAACTTCGTCTTCCTCTTCGCCCCGCATTTTCATCCGGCCTTCAGGCATGTCGGTCCGGTGCGACAGCAACTGGGCGTGCGCACCATCTTCAACCTCATGGGCCCGCTTCTGAACCCGGCCCTGCCCACGCACCAGATCCTCGGCGTGCCGGATTTTCGCTTCGCGCCCATGATCGCCCAGGTGCTGGCGGCCAGAAAAGGCCTTGAACGCGCGGCCATCGTGCATGGCGCAGGCGGGTTCGACGAACTGACCCCCTGCGGACCCGGCCAGGTCATCTTCGTCGAGCACGGCAAAATCCGCGAGGCAGTCATCGACCCGGCGGATTTTGGCCTCTCGACCTGCATCCCCCGGGACCTGGCCTGCGACAGCAAGGAACAGGCCCTGAAACTCCAGCGACAGGTCCTTGCCGGACAGGGTCCAAAATCCCTTCAGGACATGGTCACCCTCAACCTTGGCGTGGCCCTTTATCTGCTGGAAGACGATCTGCCGCTGGAAATAGCCATGGAAATGGCCCAGGCAAAAGTGGAGCAGGGGCTCCAAAGCGGAGCGCTCCATGCTTGAGAAATTCCGACGGGCCAAGCAAGCTGAAATCGACGAACTCATCCGCCTGCGCGACGCAGGGCACAGACACGTTCCCCATGACGGACTGCGTCCGGAATTCGGCGCGGCCCTGACCCGACCAGGGTCCTCGGGGATCATCGCCGAATACAAGCGCGCGTCCCCGTCCAGGGGCGACATCAATCTGGACGTTTTGCCCCTGCAAGCCTGCCGGGGATACGCAGAGGCCGGAGCATGCGCCCTGTCGATCCTGACGGAATCGACCTATTTCAAGGGGGGCCTCGGTTTTTTGTCCGAGGTCGCGCCACTGGGGCTGCCCCTGCTGCGCAAGGACTTCATCATCCACCCCCTGCAGGTGGAGGCGACCATGGCCACTCCGGCCTCGGCCATCCTGCTCATCGTGCGCATGTTCGATGATCTTGACGAACTGGCCCAGTTGCACGCCCTGTGCCTGACAAACGGCCTTGAGCCGGTAGTCGAGATATTCGATGAACGTGACCTGGACCGGGCCAAGGAGATCGGGAGCACCATCATCCAGGTTAACAACCGCGACCTGGACACCTTGACCACGGATCTTGGCCGCTGCCTGGACATGGTGCGGCGCAAGGAGGATGGAGAAATCTGGATCGGGGCCAGCGGCATCAATACGCAAGAGCAAGTGCGGGAGCTCAAGGCCGCCGGCCTGGACGCGCTTCTGATCGGCACGGCGATCATGCAGCACGGCGATCCCGGCCAGGGCTTGGCCGCGCTTACCGGAGGCCAGTCATGATCATCAAGGTTTGCGGCATGACCCGGGCGGAGGATGTCGAATTCTGCGACACGCTCGGCATCGATCTTTTGGGTTTCATCTTTCATCCCGGGAGCCCCCGGAATGTCACCCGGGAATGGGTCGCCTCCCAAAAGCCCGGCCGCGCCCTCAAGACCGGAGTCTTTGTGCGCCAAAGCGTGGAGGAAATCCGGTCCATCGCCACCGGAGCGGACCTCGATCTGCTCCAGCTTCACGGCGGGCACACCCTGGAGCAGTGCATGGCCCTTGGCCCCGAGCGAGTCATCAAGACCATGTGGCCCGAGCGTTATCCAACGCCGGAGCGATTGGCCTCGGACATGCTCCTCTTCGCCCCGGTCTGCCGGGCCATTCTGTTGGACAGCGGCAAAAGCGGGGGCGGACACGGCAAGAGCCTCGCCCCCAAAGACCTGCAAAAGCTGCAATGCCCCCACCCCTGGTATCTGGCGGGGGGCCTTGGGCCACACAATCTGACGGTCATGAAAACCACCGGCGCGGCCGGATTCGATCTCAACTCCGGAGTCGAGAGCGCCCCCGGGATCAAGGAGCACGAAAAAATACGCCACGCCTTACAACTACTGCGAGGAAAACCATGAGCAGAATATCGGACATGCTCCCGCGCCATTTCGGTCCTTACGGAGGGCGCTACGTCCCGGAGATGCTTGTTCCGGCCCTTGAGGAACTGGAGCAGGGCTACCTGAAATACAAGGACGACCCCGAGTTCACGGCCGAACTGACGGATCTGTATCAAAACTACTGCGGCCGTCCCACGCCGCTCTACTTCGCCGAGAATCTGACCCGGGAGCTGGGCGGCTGCAAGATCTACCTGAAACTCGAAGGGCTGGCGCACACCGGCGCGCACAAGATCAACAACGCCCTGGGTCAGGCGCTGCTGGCCAAGCGTCTGGGCAAGACCAAGGTCATCGCCGAGACGGGCGCAGGGCAGCACGGCCTGGCTTCGGCCACGGTGGCCGCGCGCTTCGGCCTTGAGTGCAAGGTCTTCATGGGCGAGGTGGACGTGCGCCGCCAGTATCCCAATGTCTACGCCATGAAGCTCCTTGGAGCCGAGGTCGTCCCGGTCACCGACGGCACCAGGACCCTCAAGGACGCGGTCAACGCCACCCTCAAATACTGGATTCAGAATTTGAAAGACACGCACTACATTCTTGGTTCGGCTCTGGGACCATTTCCCTACCCGGTCATGGTGCGCGACTTCCAGTCCGTCATCGGCCGCGAAGCGCGGGCCCAGATCATGGAACGCGAAGGGCGCCTGCCGGATCATCTCGTGGCCTGCGTGGGCGGCGGCTCCAATTCCATCGGACTCTTCCACCCCTTCCTCGGGGAGAACGGCATCCGCTTTCACGGCGCCGAGGCAGGCGGCCGCGGGCCCAAGATCGGCGACAACGCGGCCCGCTTTGGCGGCAGTCCCAAGGTCGGCATCGTGCAGGGCTACAAGAGCTATTTCCTGCAGGATGAGAGCGGACAGCTGCAAGACACCCACTCGGTCTCGGCGGGCCTCGATTACGCCGGAGTCGGGCCTGAACTGGCTTGGCTTTATGACCAGAACGTCGTGGAATTTTCGCCCATCACGGACGTAAAAGCCCTGGACGCCTTCAAGCGCCTGACGAGGCTGGAAGGGATCATCCCGGCCCTTGAATCCTCCCACGCCGTGGCCCGGGCCATCGAACTGGCGCCGACCCTGCCCAGGGACGAGATCATGATCGTCAACATCTCCGGGCGCGGCGACAAGGACATCTTCATCACGGCCATGGAACTGGACCGCGAAAACTGGATCGCTTTTCTGGAAAACGAGGTACGTCATGGAAAATAATATCGACCGGGTCCTGCGTGATGCCACCGGCATCCAGCTCATGACCCACGTGGTGGGCGGATACCCGAATCTGGACGCGAATGCCGACCTGATCCGGCTCATGGCCCGCCGCGGAGTGAAACTTGTCGAAATTCAGATCCCCTTCACCGACCCCCTGGCCGACGGGCCGACCATCATGCGCGCCAATCAGGCCGCTCTGGACGCCGGGATCACGCCCGCGCACTGTTTCGAACTTTGCGCGGCCCTTTCAAAGGAGCTGCCGGAAGTTGCGTTCATGTTCATGACCTACGCCAACATCCCCTTCGCCATGGGGCAAGAAGCGTTCATGGCAAAAGCCAGCCAGAGCGGGGCCAGCGGCCTGATCCTGCCCGACCTGTCCTGGGACGAGGCAGATGGCGACTACGCCGGAGCCGCACGCGAGCAGGGGCTGCACCCGGTCATGGTCATTTCGCCGGACACGAAAGGCCCACGTCTGGACGCCATCCTGAGTCGCGCCTCGGGCCTGTTGTACACGACCCTCAAGGTCGGCATCACCGGAGCCGGAGCCAGCCTTGATCAGGCCGGCGTTGATTATGTCCGAAACCTGAAGAAGAAGGCCGGCCTGCCCATTGCCGCCGGTTTCGGCATATCGAGCCCCGAGCATGTAAGAATGCTGGACGGTCTTGCCGACGTGGCCGTGATCGGCAGCCACATCATCAATCTGATGGATTCGAAAGGCCTGGCAGCCGTGGATGAATTTTTGGCGGCATGCCAGGAATGAACACCGCCCATTACCGACGATCCACACGGCCGTAGGGGCAGACCTGCGCGTCTGCCCTTCTTCGCCCCTGCGTGGCCGCCATGTATTCCGCATTCGCGAAACCGGGCAGGGCGGACCGGGGAGGGCAGACACGTAGGTCTGCCCCTACGGGTATTGCCCTGTCATCCAATCCGCATTTGTGTGGGACAAATCATTCTCATCGGGCGATGATTTTCCAATTTTGCAAATCGGTCCTCAAAAACAAGACAACCGCCCCTCTCTTTGCTAGGTTCCGCGCAGCCAAACATCATGCTGCGGAGGAACACCCATGCCCGAATTTCCCATCTTCAACTGCAAGAATTCCGACGATGTCGTCAAAGCCGTGCGCGAACACAAGATCGAGCTGGTCCAGTTCTGGTTCGTGGATGTGCTTGGAACCCTGAAAAGCTTTCAGGTCCTGCCCGGCGAACTTGAGGCGGCCTTCGAGGAGGGTATGGGGTTCGACGGATCGTCTCTGGAAGGATTTTGCAGAATTGAAGAAAGCGACATGATCGCCATCCCGGACCCGGCCACCTTCCAGCTGGTCACCTGGCGGCAGACCGCAGCTCCCATCGCGCGCATGTTCTGCGACATCCTGGAGCCAAACGGCACCCCCTTTGCCGGGGACAGCCGCCATTGCCTCAAACGGAACCTGCAGGCCGCAGCGAGCAAGGGCTATTCCTTTTATGTCGGCCCTGAACTGGAATTTTTTCTGTTCGAGAGCTCGTCGTCTCCAAAGCCCCTTGACGCGGGCGGCTATTTCGACGCCCCGCCCCTGGACCTGGCCGGGGACATCCGCCGCGAGATCATCTCGTGCCTGCGCTCCATGGGTATTCCCGTGGAATACGGACATCACGAAGTTGCGCCCAGCCAGCATGAACTGGCCCTGCGTTACGCCGATGCCCTGAAGATGGCGGACACGGCCATCACCTACCGCGTGGTGGTCAAGGAGATCGCACGCCAGAACGGCTGCTACGCGACGTTCATGCCCAAGCCCCTGTACGGTGAAAACGGCAGCGGCATGCATGTGCATCAGTCCCTGTTCAAGAACGGCCGCAATCTCTTCTACGACGCCGACGGCGACCATCACCTGAGCCGCGAGGCCAAGGCCTACATTGCGGGGCTGCTCAAGCACTGCAGGGAATTCACGGCCATCACCAACCAGTGGGTCAACTCCTACAAGCGCCTGGTGCCCGGCTTCGAAGCCCCGACCAATATCGCCTGGGCGCGACGCAACCGCTCCACCCTGGTCCGCGTGCCCATGTACAAGCCCGGCAAGGAGGCCGCCACCCGCGTGGAGCTGCGTTCACCGGACCCGGCCTGCAACCCCTACCTGACCTTTGCCTGCATGCTCGCCGCCGGCCTCAAGGGCATCGAGGAAAATTACACCCTGCCCGAACCCGTTGAAGAGGACATCTACATCATGACCACCGGGCAACGCCGGGATCGCGGGATCGAAAGCCTCCCGGGCAGCCTGGAGACAGCCCTCGAAGCCATGGAAAACAGCGCCTTGATCCGCGAGGCCCTGGGCGACCACATCTTCACCAAATTCCTGGCCAACAAACGTGTGGAATGGGACCAGTATCGCTCGCAAGTGACGAATTACGAGCTGGAAAAGTACCTACCCAGACTGTGAAAAAAACAGGTCCTATAGGTCCGACGACCTATAGGACCTATAGTAAAAACGCTGCGCAATGACGCAGCACTTCATCCCCAAACACGGCGCCTACGAAGAACTCCTTTCCTACCGCAAGGCCGTCATAGTCTATGACGGCACGGTGTGTTTATGCGACCGCTTCATGCACAGACGCGACCGCACCGTGGACCAGATGGTCCACGGTGCGGTCTGGCAAGCAGAACATCATCAAGGGTTGCATGGCCTCGGCGACATCCAGGAAAAGCGAAATCAAGCTGATCATCGTTGCCCGCGCCAGCATGGAAGAGCTGCTTGAAGATTACCGCGACTACCTCAGAGTGCGCGGACACACGCTCTGGCACAAGTCCAGCAAAGAGGCCATGTTCGTCCGCAAACTGGGCAGCCAAAAAAATACGTCCTATGAGACCTATAGGACCTATATTCAATCCCGCCCACCCGAAACCGTAGCCAACATCCTCATCTGCCTCATTCACCAGACCAACTACCTGCTTGACCAGCAAATCAGGCAGCTTGAGAAAGCCCTCATCGAAGAAGGCGGCCTCTCCGAACGCATGACCCGCGCCCGCCTGGACAGGCGCATGGGCCGCGCCGCAGACAATTCCTGAGCCTTCCTGCGGACCAAATGGTCCGACCTTTTCCCACTTTTTCCGCCAACCGGGTTGACACCCCAGTCCTATTTAGGCAAAAAGGTCCTACCATTCACGGCAAAAAAGAACTTTACAGCTCTTTTTTCCCTTATTTTGCGCAAAAAAACACCAAAAGGTACTACCAATGACAGCCTCCGAACCCCTCTTCTTTCCGGCCAAAGCCGGACGGGCCAGTGAAGATGTCGCCTTGCAGATCGAGGCTGCCATCCTGGCCGGGCGCCTGGCACCCGAAGAGCGTCTACCCAGCGAACGCGAGATGCAGCAGCAGTTCGGCACCGGACGCGGCGCAATCCGCGAGGCTCTACGGGCGCTCAAACAAAAAGGGCTCCTGGACATCCGCAAGGGCGTCAAGGGCGGAGCGTACGTGTGCAAGGTCGGCATGGTCAGCATCGGGGAATCCCTGGCCCTCTTTCTCAAGCAGCACGATGTCGCGCCTTCGGCCCTCATCGAATTCCGCGAAAGCGTGGACCAGACCCTGGCCCTCCTGGCCATTGCCCGAGGCTCGGCCGAAGCCAAACAGGCCATGGTGTCCATGGCCGAAGAGTTCGAGGCCTGCCTCAGGCAGAAAAACCACGACGCAGACAGGATCGGTCATCTGGACCGAGGCCTCAATCTGGCCCTGGCCGGCATGGCCGGCAACCCTATTTTCGAGTGGATCATGCAGGCGCTGCAACGAGGGTTCAGCTCCCATGACTACACCCTGTACGATACCCCGGTGTACCGCGAGCGCACTGCAGCCAACTGGGCCGAAACCGCCCGCGCCATTGCCGAAAACGACCCCCTGCGTGCCCGGAGCCTCATCGGCTACCATTACGCCATGCTCAGATCCTGCCTGAATGAGCGTGCAGCGGCGTCCTCATCCCCCCGTGTTTCGCCCGACGATTCCTAAAGCGGGGCAACCCTAATCTCAAAGGATACAACATGAAATTTTATGATTACATCATTGTCGGCGGCGGCTCCGCCGGCAGCGTCCTGGCCAACCGCCTGAGTGCCAATCCCAAAACCAGCGTCCTAGTCCTCGAAGCGGGGCTGCCCGACTTCCGCCTTGATTTCCGCATCCACATGCCCGCTGCCCTGACCTACCCCCTGGCCGGAAAGACCTACAACTGGTGGTACGAATCCGAGCCGGAACCGCACATGCACAACCGGCGCATCTACCAGCCGCGCGGCAAGGTGCTCGGCGGATCGAGCTGCATCAACGGCATGATCCACATCCGCGGCAACGCCATGGACTATGAAAAATGGGCCCGCGAAGAAGGTCTTGAAAACTGGGATTATGCACGCTGCCTGCCCTACTTCAAGCGCTTCGAATACCGGCTAAAGGGCGCGGACGAGTACCAGGGCGGCTCAGGCCCCCTGTATCTGACCAGCCCGGATTGCGACAATCCGCTCTTCGACGCCTTTTTCCAGGCCGTACAGGAGGCCGGATATCCCCTGACCGACGTCAACGGCTACCAGCAGGAAGGATTCGGCAAATTCGACCGCACCACCTATCGCGGCCGGCGCTGGAACGCGGCCCGGGCCTACGTCCATCCCGTCAAGAACAGGCGCAACCTGACCGTCAAGTGCAAGGCCACGGCTCATCGCATTCTTTTTGAAGGTACCCGCGCCGTGGGCGTCGAATACGAACGCCTCGGCCGCATGCACCGCGTCAACGGCGGCGAGATAATCAGCTGCGGCGGGGCCATCAATTCCCCGCAATTGCTGCAGCTCTCCGGTATCGGCAACGGGGCGGAACTGCGCGAACTCGGCATCCCCGTGGTTCACGACCTGCCGGGTGTGGGCGAGAACCTGCAGGACCATCTGGAGCTCTACGTGCAGTACGCCTGCACCAAGCCCGTCAGCATGTTCCCGGCACTTCAGTGGTGGAATCAGCCCTGGATCGGCCTCAAATGGCTCTTCGGTCAGACCGGCGAGGCAGCCACCAACCATTTCGAAGCCGGCGGATTTATTCGCGGCAATGATCAGGTCGAATACCCGAACATCCAGTATCATTTCCTGCCCATCGCCATTCGCTACGACGGCTCCTCCCCCAACGAGGGCCATGGCTACCAGGTCCACGTCGGCCCCATGAACACCGACGTGCGCGGTCACGTGAAGATCAAGAGCGCCGATCCCAAGGAATATCCGTCCATCCTGTTCAACTATCTGTCCACGGAACAGGAGCGCAAGGACTGGGTCGATGCCATCCGCCTGACCCGCAAAATCATGACCCAGCCCGCCTTCGACAGCCTGCGCGGCCGGGAACTGGCTCCGGGCGAGGACGTGCAGACCGACGAGGAGATCCTCGATTTCGTGGCCCGCGAAGGCGAGAGCGCCTACCACCCGAGCTGCACCTGCAAGATGGGATACGATGACATGGCCGTGGTCGACAGCGAGCTGCGCGTCCATGGAGTGCAGGGGCTGCACGTGGTCGACGCCTCGATCATGCCCTATGTGACCAACGGCAACATCTACGCCCCGGTGATGATGATCGCCGAGAAAGCGGCGGACATGATCCTCGGCAACACGCCGCTGGCGCCCGACACCGCCCCCTTCTACCGCCACGGAGAAAAGTCCGCGGCCAAGGAGAAGAAATGACTGAGAAAATGATGCACATCGCTGGCATCTGGACCCGCGCCCAATCATCGGCCATGCGGGACATCATCAACCCCTTCGACCAGGGCGTCATCGCGACGGTTTCGGAAGGCGGCCGCGAGGACGCCCGTGACGCCATTAACGCGGCGCGGCGTGCCTTCGACAAGGGACCGTGGCCAAAGACTTCTGGCCCTGAGCGCGGACGCAAGCTGCTGCTCCTTTCGGACCTGATCGAGCGCGACGCCGAGGAACTGGCCCGGCTCGAGACATTGAATACCGGCAAGACCCTGGAAGAGAGCCGCTGGGACATGGCCGACATCGCGGGCATCTTCCGCTACTATGCGGGGCTTGCGGACAAGGACGCGGGCGAGGTCATCGCCTCCCCGGTCCCGGATTCCACGAGCATGGTGGTGCGGGAACCCGTGGGTGTCTGCGGCCAGATCTCGCCCTGGAACTACCCGCTGCTGCAGGCCGCCTGGAAACTGGCTCCGGCCCTGGCCGCCGGGTGCACGGTGGTCATGAAGCCGAGCGAGATCACGCCCCTGACCACCATCAAGGTCACCGAACTTTGCGCCGAGGCCGGATTCCCCGAAGGCGTGGTCAATCTGGTGCTTGGCCCCGGCGCCACGGTGGGCGCGGAATTGGCCGAAAACCCGGACGTCGACCTCATCTCCTTCACCGGCGGCATCGAGACCGGCAAGACCATCATGCGTGCGGCGGCCGCAAACGTGAAGAAGGTCGCCCTGGAACTTGGCGGCAAGAACCCGAACATCATCTTCGACGACGCGGACTTCGACACGGCCCTGGACTACATCCTGAACGGTGTGTTCTTTCACGCCGGACAGATCTGCTCCGCCGGAGCCCGCGTCCTGCTGCAAGACGGCATCCACGACCGCATGGTCGATGCGCTCAAGGATCGCATGGCAAAAATCCGCCTCGGCGACGGGATGACGGACGGCACCCAGATGGGCCCCCTCATCTCCGCCGCGCACCGCGAGAAGGTGGAAAGCTACATCCGTATTGCCGATGAAGAAGGGGCGAAGCTGCTGCTGGGAGGAAAACGCCCGGCGGATCCGGACCTGGCGGACGGTTTTTTCGTGGAGCCGACCCTGTTCACGGAATGCACCAACGACATGCGCATCGTGCAGGAGGAGGTCTTCGGGCCGGTCATCACCATCGAGCGTTTCTCTACCGAAGACGAAGCCCTCACCCGAGCCAACAGCACGATCTACGGCCTGTCCGCCGGTTTCTGGACCCGCGACCCGGACCGCATCCGCCGCATGTCGGCGGGCCTGCGTTTCGGCACGGTCTGGGTCAACGACTTCAACGTCTATTTCACCCAGGCTCCCTGGGGCGGCTACAAGCAGTCCGGACTCGGACGCGAGCTCGGCCGCATGGGCCTGGAGGAATACACCGAGGTCAAGCACATTTTCCAGAACCACAATGCACGGCCGATCCGCTGGTTCGGCGTGTAGCATGCAGGGCCGGGATGTCCCGGCCCCGTGTCACTCCGCCTTTCAACTCAACAAGGGAGTACTCATGACCATTGCCACACTGAAAAAAACCATCCCGGTCCTAGTCCTGCTGCTGGCCCTTTTCACCGCTCCGGCTCAGGCCAGCCGCGAAGACGTGCGCATCACCAGCGTCGGCTGGACCGACGTCACCGTGACCAGCGAGCTGGCCGTGGCCATCCTGCAGAGCCTCGGCTACACCTCGTCCAACATGATGACATCCCTGCCCATCTGCTACCAGGCCCTGGCCACGGGCGAGGCCGACGTGTTCCTGGGCAACTGGATGCCGTCCATGGAGAGCGTGGCGCGGCCGCATTTCGACTCCGGCAACGTGATCCAGCTCGTGCCGAACATGACCGGAGCCAAGTACACCCTGGCCGTGCCGAGCTACGTGGCCGCGGGTGGCCTCAAAGATTTCAAGGATATCGCCAAATTCGGCGACAAGCTGGAGTGGAAGATCTACGGCATCGAGGAAGGAAACGACGGCAACGACATCATCGAGTCCATGATCAAGACTGACATGTTCGGCCTTGGCAAATTCGAGCTGGTCGCCTCCAGCGAATCGGGCATGCTGGCCCAGGTGCAGGCCTTCATGCGCGAGCAGAAGTGGATCGTCTTTCTGGGCTGGTCCCCGCACAGCATGAACGAAAAGATTGACATGACCTATCTCACAGGCAGCACTGACGAAACCTTCGGCCCCAATGACGGCACGGCCACGGTCTACACCAACGTGCGCAAGGGACTTCCCGAAGACATGCCGAACGTGACCCGCTTTCTGAAGAACTATGTCGTGCCCGTAACCATGATGAACTCCATCATGGTCACCATGCACGAAAAGTCCGAAATGAAAGCCCGCGACGCGGCTCTGGACTGGGTTGCGGCCCATCCCGAGATGGCGGCCAAATGGCTTGAAGGGGTAACCACCAAGGACGGCAAGCCCGGGCTTCCCGCTTTCCAGAAGCTGCTGGAATCCCGCAAGTAAACGCAAACGGGGCGGGCCGTGCATTCCACGGTCCGCCCCGCAATCATTCATCCCCGCCCTTTTTGATCGAGTCTTTTTTCCATCGATTCAGCGCATCAAAAGCAGGCTGAGCGCCATGACCGCCATGCCTCCTACCAGTCCGAACAGGCTGTCGTGCCCCTCTCCGTAGGCGCGACTTGTCGGCAAGAGTTCGTCAAGGCTGATGTAGACCATGATCCCGGCCACACCGCCGAAAAGGATGCCCATGAGCTGGGGCGGCAGAACTCCATCCGGCCCACCGGCAAAATAGAGAATGCCAAGATAGGCGATACCCGCTCCGATCGGTTCGGCCAGGCCGCTCAGAAAAGAGTAGAAGAATGCCGTCCTGCGCTTTCCCGTGGCGTAGTAGATGGGCACGGACACGCTCACTCCCTCGGGGATGTTGTGCAGGGCGATGGCGACGGCGATAGCTACACCGAGGCTTGGGTCCTCCAGGGCGGCCAGAAACGTGGCCAGCCCCTCGGGAAAATTGTGGATTCCGATGGCAAGGGCCGTGAAAAGGCCCATGCGCATCAGCTTTTTTTCATGACCGGGCTGCGGCTTGAACGGAGTCTTGGCCGGGCCGCAGCTGTTTTCCTGCATGCCCAAAAGGGTTGTGACCTTGCCATGCAGCGGATCGGCCTCGGCTTCGGAAGGAATTTCATGCGGATTGGTCTCTTCGGGAATCAGATTGTCGATAAGCCCGATAAGCAGCATGCCGCCAAAAAACGACCCCACGTTGACCCAGTATCCAAGAGGGTCTCCGTAGTGGTTCACCAAGGATTCCTGTCCCTTGAAGAATATTTCCACAAAGGAGACATAGAGCATGACTCCCGCCGAAAAACCTGTGGCCACGGACAAAAAACGGTAGCTGGAAAGCTTGGCCGTAAAGGCTATAATGCTGCCTATTCCCGTGGCCAGACCTGCAAACGTGGTCAGGGCCAGGGCAAACCAGACTTCATTCATGGGCGCGAATTCCTTGATGCGTCACGAAAGGGTCACGGACGGATATTTTTTTTCGGAGTCAATTTCCTGGTCCTGCTCGAAAATCCCCAGCGAGCGGGCTCTTTTTTCCCACTGCTGCCGGGCCAGAGCCTGCATGTCGGTCACACTGTCCATCTCATCCACGATCTCCATCCCGAAAAGAGTCTCAACCACATCTTCCAGCGTCACCAATCCCCGGGTCCCGCCATATTCGTCCAACACGATGGCCAAATGGTGGCGCTTGTCGAGAAAAAATTCCAGCAGATCGGAGAGGGACAGACTGTCCGGCACCGACAGTATCGGGCGCTTCAATGATTCCAGATCTCCGTCGCAGCGTCCCTTGGACATGCAGATCAGCACCTCGTCCTTGAGCACAAGGCCTGTTATGTCATCCAGATCCGCACCGTAAAGAGGCAGCCTGGAAAACGGTGTCCGGGTGACAAAGGGCAGGGAAGCGGCAATGGTCATGTCCTGCTGAAGCGCCGTCATTACCGTGCGGGGAGTCATCACGGCCGTGATCGTCACGGATCCGAAACGGAAAATGTTACGGATGATCCGTGACTCGTGCTCCTCCAGATGACCCGACTGCTCTCCGATGCCGGCCATGGCGATAAACTCGTCGCGGCTGAAGACATGCTCCCTTTTTCCCCGGGAGATCAGTCTGGTCAGTCCGTTGGAGAGCCATACCAGGGGAAAGAGAATCCTGATCAGCGCGCTGACGAAAAATGCCGTCATTCCGGTCAACGACTGCCAGTAAATCGCGCCGATGGTTTTAGGCACAATCTCGGACAAAAACAGAATGAGCAGCGTCATCACCGCCGAAAAAAGGCCGATCCACGCATTGCCGAAGACCACGAGGGCCTGCGCGCCGGCCACGATGGCGCCCACGGTGTGCGCGATGGTGTTCAGGGTCAAAATCGCGGACAGGGACTGGTCCACCTCATCAAGACGCAACTTCGTCAGAACATGCGCACGACCCGGATTCTTTTCCCGCAGACTCGCAATGTAGGACGGCGTGATGCTCAAAAGCACGGCCTCGGCCACGGAACAGAGAAATGAGAACCCAAGCGCCAGAAAGACTACGAGTACAAGCAGAAGAAAATCTGCGCTCATGACAGGGATTCCGTCCACTCGATCCACTTCACCACAAGCGACCGCCGCGCCCGTAAATAATGCGCCTGGACCAGCCCTCGATGCAGACAACAAAAATATGTGGCCAAATCCTCCCCCTTATCATTCATGGAAAAAAAGTCCGCCTATGATCCGTAATCACCGTCATTTACCTTGAGACATCCAAACGGCACAAGCGAATTTGACGGCTTGACATATTCGCCCATGCGAATATGTCGCCCTCATGGAGAAAATCGCCGAAACACTCAAGGCCCTGTCCGACCCCACCCGCCTGCGTATCGTCAGCCTGCTCCGTCACGGGGAACTCTGCGTATGTGACCTGACGGAAGCCCTGCAAAACCCGCAGTCCAAAGTCTCAAGGCATCTGGCATTTCTGAAGAACGCAGGATGGGTCAAGGCCCGCCGCAGCGGAAAATGGGTCTACTACCAGCTCCTTGACTCAGGCCCGTCCCTGCAATCCTCGGTTGCCGAGGATCTCACACGGCATATCGCAAAGCACCCCGTCTGCCTTGAAGATGACCGGCGCTATTTCGACTTTCTTGCAACCAAATCGTCACGCCCTGTGACTGAAACATCATAAACATGCGTCTTGGCAGCCCAGGTTGCCGGCAATCAATGCGGTTTTCAGGCTTGATTCCGGGGCAGGGAAAACCACGAAGAGCAGCTGGATCAGACCCGTAAGAATTCACGGCGCCATAAGGGACGCGATACAGGAACTCATCACCTTGCCCCAGTGCGGGGCCACGCTTGGTGATGTCTGAACAATCCGGCAAGCAGGGAGCAACTCTTGAAAATTCTCTTTTTGTGCACAGGCAATTCATGCCGCAGCCAGATGGCCGAAGGCTGGGCCAGGCATTTGAAGAAAAACGAGGTGGAAGCATGTTCCGCGGGCATCATGCGTCATGGCATGAACCCCCATGCAGTGCGCGTCATGGAAGAGGCGGGAGTGGACATGAGCGGGCATTCATCCAAAACCCTGGACGATCTGCCGGACCACGATTTCGAGGTGGTGGTCACGTTGTGCGGACATGCCAATGAAACCTGCCCTTTCTTTCCCGGACAGGTCAGACGTGTGCACCGTGGCTTTGACGACCCTCCGAGCCTGTGCGCGGGGCTGACTGATGAAGACGAGATTCTGGCGGTCTACCGACGGGTACGCGATGAAATCCGGAAGTTCGTGGCCGGGCTGCCGCAAACTCTGGACAAGGAGCAATAAGGGCCGGAGCACCTATGCCGGATTGCCGGGCAGGACAACAATCCTGTCCGGATCCTTGGGCAGCGTCAGCATGAACATGGCGCCCTGACCGGGGCTGGTTTCCAGCAGGATGGAACCCTTCAGGGTCTGGGTAACCAGGTTGTAGACAATGTTCATGCCAAGGCCCGTCCCCCCGGACCCGCGCGTGGTGGTGTAAAACGGATCGTAGATCCGCTCCTTTTGCTCGCGGCCCATGCCCATGCCCGTGTCACGATACGTCAGCACCACGTTTTCGCCGGCAGCCTCCACATCGATGGATATCTCCCCGGGCCGTCCGTCCGCGAAGCCGTGGATAAGGGAATTCATGACCAGGTTGGTCATGATCTGCATGATCGCCCCGGGGTAGGAATCAAGGGTCAGGTCATCCGGACAGTGCATCTGCACCTGATGCGGGGTGCGCTTGAACTGCGGCCGCAGGCTCAGAAGAATCTGTTCCAGATAATTTTTCATCTCGAAGACACGCTTCTCTTCGGAACTCTGATCCGCCGCGACCTTCTTGAAACTCTGCACCAGCTCCGCGGCCCGCTCCAGATTGGAGAGCACCGACCCGGAAGACTCCTCGGCCAGGGCCAGGTATTTCTCCAGGTCCGACCGCTTCATCTCGCCTTTCTCGTAAAGTTCCCGCAGCTGCCGCGTCCGCTCGGCCAGAAAGGACGCCGCCGTGACGCTCACCCCTATGGGCGTGTTCACCTCATGAGCCACCCCGGCCACCAGATCGCCCAGCGCCGCCATCTTGGCCGACTGGATCATTTCCTTCTGGGTGCGATGCAGCTTATCAAGTGATTCCTCCAGACTTTTCTGGTACTCCCGGTTCTGACGCTGCAACCTGGCCCGCTCCAGACATGTCTCCACGGAATGCAACAGGATGTTCATGTCCTGGATGGGCTTGACCAGATAATCCCAGGCGCCGCGGCGCAACGCCTCCACCACGTCACGGATATCCCCGGCCCCCGAGACCACCATGATGGGCGTCTCCGGGGAGAGTTCCTGCACCTTGGCCAGAACCTGCAACCCGTCCATGCGAGGCATGCGCAGATCCACCAGGATCAGATCAGGACGGTTGGCCGCAAAAACTTCCAGGCCCTGCTGTCCGTCTCCGGCCTGCAGCACCCCGTATCCGAAATCCTCGAGAAAATTGGCCAGGCTCTCACGGACCGCCTGGTCATCGTCGATGGTCAGGACCACGGACTTCCCGCCTTGGTTCATGACCTGCCCTCCGCGACCTTCTCCAGGATAAGGGTCTCGAAAATGCCCATGTCCAGGACCGGCTTGAAGAGCACCTCGCGTTCCGTCAGGCCGATGGCCCGCAATTCCTTGTCCAGCTGAAAATCCGTGGAGCCGGTATGGATGAGGCAGCGCACGGAAGGATGCAGGGCGTGCAGCCTCTTGATGAACTCCAGGCCGTCAATACCCCCAAGGCGGATGTCCACCACCGCCACCGAGACATCGCCCAGGCCGGGCAGCATCAGGGCGTCCTCGGCGCTCTCGGCCGCCAGAGTGACAAAACCGCAATCCATCAGATACTCGGCCAGGCTCTCCCGAATGTTCGGCTCGTCATCCAGAACGAGCACCGTTGTCGTGCTTTGCGTGATCGTATCCTGCGACATCATGAAGCTCCGCCGGCGGTTTTTTCCACCGGAGTGAGAGGCAGATGGATGATGAAGACGGAACCCTTGCCAAGGCTTGATTCCACATCGATCCTGCCGCCATGGTTTTCAACTATCAGAAAATAGGACACCGAGAGACCAAGACCGGTGCCTTCCCCCACCCGCTTGGTGGTGAAAAACGGCTCGAAAACCCTCTTGCGCAATTCTTCGGACATACCCGGTCCATTGTCCTCGATCTCGATCCGCACCTCCGTGTCGGCGCTCATGACGCGCAGAATGAAGCAGGGCGGACGGTCGTTGGAACCCATGGCGTGGGCACCGTTGCGGATCAGGTTGAAAAAGACCTGCTGGATCTTGCTTTCCTCGCAACAGACCAGCGGCAGATTCTCCTCGTACTCGCGAATAATCCTGATCTTTCGGAAGTCATACTGCTTTTTGAGGTCATAGTCATTGGCCGCAAGTTCAAGAGTCCGGTCCAGCAGTGCCCGGATATCTACCTCTGCCATGCGCAGATTGTTCTTGCGGCTGAAAGACAGCATGTTCTCGACGATCCGCGCGGCCCGCAAGCCCGAGTCCATGATCGAATCCATCATGCGCATGCAACCGCGCCGTTCGAAATAGGCATGGATCAGGTCCATGTCGGCACCGAGTTCTTCAGCCAGCTTCCTGTTTGCGGGCAACTCGGGGGAGAGCCTGTTTCTGATGACCTGCCCGTTTTGCAGGATTCCCGCCAGGGGATTGTTGATCTCGTGGGCCATGCCCGCAGCCAGGCCGCCTACGGAGATCATCTTTTCCGACTGGATGAGCATCTCTTCGAGCCGCACCCGCTCCGTGGCGTCGTCTATGCGTATGACCGCACCCTGCACGTTGTTGGTCGTCAGGGGGTAGACCGTGACGTCCACGTACTCGACCACCACGTCTTCCTCTTTCTTGGGCACCTTGGGTATCTTGACCGAAAGATTGGTGCTCACGGCCTCCCTGATCTGCTCCATGCTGACCGGAGCCCCAGGACACACATCCGTAAACGGCCTGCCCACGGCTTCTTCCACCGAGACACCGATTTTGAGCACCGCCTGCTGATTCCACTGGGTGACGCGTCCATCCACATCTACAGAGACCAGGATCGAAGGCATCGAATCGAGAATGTTACGGATGTACCCTTCGGCCTCCTTGAGCTTCTTCTCGGCGTCTTCCCGCTGCTTGATATCCCGCAGCAGGTTTTCGCGCATGTCGTTGAAGGCGCGGACCACGATGTCGATCTCGTCGGGCGTGGACGAGCGCTTGTCCAGCAAAAGCGGTTCCGGCAACCTGTCGATGGTCAGGCCGGCGGTATAGAGAGCCATCCGGCGCAAATGACGGGTGACCAGCATGTAAAAGATGAAAACGACAAGGATGGCCACCAGGAAGATCTGCACGCCCTGGGTGATGCCGATGACCAGGATCTTGTCCAGCAGCCGGCGTTGCAAGGCGCTCTTGTCGGCGGCCACAATGAGGGTGCCGATCATGTCGATGCGATCCAGGACCTTGTACTGGAGAGGGAATTTCCGCACGAACAGATCTTTTTCCTCGGCCTGCCCCCCCCGAAAATACCGTATTCCCTCCGGAGTCACGACCTCTGCGTACATGATGTCGCGCATCTCGAGGACCCCTTCGAGCTGGACCAGGATCTGTACCTCGTCCAGATGCCACAGCGCGCTGGTCAGGCTGGACAGGCGCGACGTGCGAATCTGTTCCAGCTGCGAGAGCATGGCCTCCCTGTCGTTGCGGTAATCGAAAGTAAGCTGCACCACCGTTCCGAGCACCGTGAAAACAGTGCTCCCGAGCAGGATCCAGAGCAGCAGCTTGCGACCCAGTCGTCCGCTGGCATCGGTTGGAATAATCCGGGATGAGGTCGCCATCTGCCCACCGCTAAAAGTTTGAATCCACGCATGCCGAAGCGGAAAATTCCGACTCCGACCTTTCCATTTTAAACACATCGGCAAGACTTTGAAAAGCAAAACTCTTCTCCGCCAAGAAGGGTCGCTGCGCACTTACGGAAAGACGATGGAAAGGATGACGATCACGACCAGAGACGGCAAAAGGCTGGACAGGCGAATGACCGTGAGCCCGAGCAGGTTGATGCCGATGCCAAGGATCAGGGTCCCGCCGGTGGCCGTGAGCTGGGCGATGAGGTAATCTGAGAAATACGCCTGAAAGGAACTGGCGAAAAGGGTCAAAAGGCCCTGGTAAAGCAAGACCGGCAAGGCGGAAAAAAGCACCCCGGCCCCGTAGGTCGAAGCCAGGGCGATGGAGGCGAATCCGTCCAGCAGGGCCTTGGTGAAGAGGATCGAGTGGTCTCCGCGGATGCCTTCGTCAAAAGAACCGAGAATGGCCATGGCGCCGATGCAGTAAATCAGAGAGGCGTTGACCATGCCGTCCACGAAACGGGTATTGCTTGAACGCACCAGATTTTTCAGCTTCCCGGCCAGTCCCGCGAAACGGTCCTCGAGATGCAAGGCCTCGCCCACCACTCCGCCAATGAGAACGCTCAGGACCACAAGCAACCCGTTCTTCCCCTGCAAAGCCATCTGCATGCCGATGACCAGAACGCAAAGCCCGAGGCCCTGAAAAACGACCTGCCGCATTTTCTCCGGCAACCGGCCATGCAGCAACATCCCCAAAGCGCCTCCGGCGAGAATGGCCAATGCGTTGATCACCGAACCGAGGGGAAAAACCATGACTCTTGACTCCGAAGCAAAGTGTTAAAAAAAGACCGCCCAGCCCCAAAACGGGGCATGGGCGGCAAAAGTCTCACCGGAGACGATTATCAGGATTTGCCCGATGGGTTGAGGGCAAATCGTTCCAGTTTCTTTTTGTAGGCCAGCACGCCACGGGTCAGTCCTTGAGCCATGGTCCCCAGATAGGCGTCCGTGTTGAGTCTGGCCGCTTCGGTGGGGTTGGTCAGATAGCCGAGCTCCACCAGAACGGACGGCATGCGTGCCCCGGTCAGGACGTAGAAAAACGCGCCCTTGGAGCCATGACTGGAGAGCGAATACTTGGGACGCATGATCCGCAAGGTCTCCTCTTCGACCAGGGCCGCCATCTGCCGTGATTCATTGATCTTGGAGTTGAGCATGAGGTCCGAAAGGATGAACTGCATGTCGCTGATCTTCTTCGCGGACACGCCGTTTTCACGCGCCGCGACGCGCACGGCCTGCGCGTCGGTGGCCAGGTTCAGGTAATAGACCTCAAGCCCTTTGACGGTTTTATCCTTGTGTGCATTGCAATGGATGGAAATGAACAGATCCGCGTTCTTGGCGTTGGCCATGGCCGTGCGCTCCTCCAGCGGGATGAACGAGTCGCCGGTACGGGTGTAATGCACCTCGAAACCCTGTTCCTTGAGCATCCCTCCCAGAATCTTGGCCATACGCAAATTGAGCTTCTTTTCCTGAAGGCCGTTGGCCACCGCGCCGGGATCCTTGCCGCCATGTCCGGCGTCGATCATGATGGTGCGCACCTTGAGACCAAGCTGTTCAACGAGGGAGCCTGTATACTTTTTCTGCGTCGAACTGACCTTGATCTCCGGCGTCTTGGCCTCCTGAGCGGGGGTCTTGGTTTTCGCAGCAGTGCTCTTGGTCGCGGGGATCTTGCCGGACTGTTTTGCCGTTGTGTCCTTTTTCGGGGGAGAGGGCTGTTCCTGCTTTGCCTGCAGTTCGGCCAAGGCCGCCTGCACATGATCCGTCTGCGGAGCGGCGGCAACGGCCTGGGACTTTTGAGTCGCTTCCCCGGCCTTGCCGTAAATGTCGATAACCACGCGGTAAGGCTCGGGCAGGGTAAAAACCCTGTAGTGGTCCATCGCCATCAGATCCAGTGTGACCAGCGCTCCTCCAGCCGGATCAGGGGCTACCTGAATCATGGAAAGAATCCCGTCATCGATGCTGCGCACTGGCATGACATCGGCCGCAATGCCAGCCTGCTGCAGCATGATCTGCAGCTGCTTGTTGCCGTTCTTGGCCTTCTCCACGAGCGCGCGTTCATAGTGCGCATCCTGGGTGATATCCATGACCACCCGTGTATAATCCGGGCTGGACCAGTGACGGATGCCCAGCAGGGTCAGCCCGTCCTTGAGCTTTGCCGCCGGGACCGCTGCCTGCTTCGGGGCCGCCGCAGATTTTGTCTCCTCCGGCTTTTCCCGCGCGGGCGAGGCAGTCTTGACCGGATCGCCGCCAGGAATTCGCGCCAGGCGTTCACGCGCCTCGGGAACCTTGTCGCCGTTGGGATAATCGTTGAGGACAGCCGTGAAAACCTTGGCTGCCCTTACAGGATCGTTGAACTGCTCCTGCCAGACCAGGCCCATGCGGTACAGGGCGTCATCGGCCCATCCATGCCTGGGATACACGGCCAGCATGCGATCGTAGGCTTCGAGGGCCTTGAGCCGGTCGGTCCGGGAAAAAGAGCGGCGGGCCAGCTCTTCATAGCATCTGCCGAGAAAAAACATGGACCGGGGCGCATACTCGCTTTTGGGATCGGCCCCAAGAGAACGTAAAAACGGCTTCATGACCGCTTCCCATTCCGCCTTCAGCCCGGCCCTCTTTTCGTTGGCAAGCAACGAATTGAAAGCGCTGACCCCACGCGTATACTCGCTCTTGGCCGAAGCCAGAGCAGTGCATGCAAACCCCAGCACCATCGCCAGGGCAATAACAATTTCAAGCGATTTTCGTAGAGACATCCTTATTCCACGGTCACGGATTTGGCCAAATTCCGGGGCTGATCCACATCCTTGCCCAGGTAGACGGCCATTTCATAGGCGAAAAGCTGCACTGCCGGCAGCACCAGAAAACTCTTCAGCGGGCCCCATGCATCGGGCAGGACCCAGGGATCCTCCACCGCAGGCGCAGCGCCGGGATTGACCAGGGCGATGATCCGGCCGCCCCTGGCCTGCACTTCTTGCAGGTTCGAGGCCACCTTTTGCAGCAGTTCATCGCCCAGTGCCATGGCGAAGGTCGGAAAATGCTGGTCGACGAGCGCGATGGGGCCGTGCTTCATCTCGCCGGCGGCATACCCTTCAGCATGGATGTAGGAAATTTCTTTCAGTTTCAGCGCACCCTCAAGGGCCAGGGGAAAGTTCTGTCCGCGGCCCAGAAAAAAGAAGCTGCGGGCGTCAGCGTACTCCTGACTCAAAGCCTTGGCCTTTTCGCGGACGGTGGGCAGCTCCGCTTCCAGCTGATCGGGAAGCAGGGGCAGATCGTGCAGGCAGCGCTCCAGGGTTTCGTCCTGCAGCACGCCCTTTCGCACGCCCCAGGACAGGGTCATGAGCAGCAGCAGGACCATCTGGCTGCACATGGCCTTGGTCGAGGCCACGCTGATCTCTGGCCCGGCCTGGGTGTACACGACAGCGTCGGACTCCCTCGCAATGGACGACCCCACCACGTTGCACAGCCCGAGGATCGGCACCCCGGCCTCGCGGGCGATGCGGATGGCGGCCAGGGTGTCGGCGGTCTCGCCGGACTGGCTGATGGTCAGGACCAGATCGCCGGGCAGAAAAACGCTGTCGCGGTAGCGGAACTCCGAGGCGATCTCGACCTGCACGGGGATGCGCGCCCAGGACTCAAGCAGGTACTTGGCCCAAAGTCCGGCATGGTAGGATGTTCCGCAGGCGACAATGGTCAGCCGCTGCGGAAGGGCCAGGGCGTCGAGTTCGGGCAGCACGACCCGACCCTTCTGGATTCGTCCGGTCAGGCAGTCGCGGATAACCTTGGGCTGCTCGAAGATCTCTTTGAGCATGAAATGCTTGAAGCCGTCCTTCTGGGCGGCCTGCACATCCCAGGAGATGTGCTTCACTTCCTTGTCCTTGGGCTCCAGGGTCAGGGAGTCGAAGACCTGCCACGAGCCCGCGTCGATTTCGACCAGTTCGCCATTGTCCAGGAAAACCACTTCCCGGGTATACGGCAGGAAAGCCGGGATATCGGAGGCCAGAAAATTCTCGCCCGTCCCGATGCCCATCAGAAGCGGGCTGGCCTTGCGGCTGGCCCAGATCTTTCCGGGATGTTCGCGGGAGAGCAGGGCGAAGGCGTAGGCACCGTCAATCCGGGAGAGCGCCCAGGAGATGCCCCGACGCACGTCGCCGGTAAGGTCCACGCCCTTGGCGATGACGTGCACCAGCACCTCGGTGTCCGTCTCGGACTGGAAGACATGCCCTTCGGCCACAAGCTCGGCCTTGAGCTCAACGTAATTTTCGATGATCCCGTTGTGGACAAGGGCAAAGCGATTGTCCCCATCCATGTGCGGATGGGCATTGCGCTCCACGGGCAGGCCATGTGTGGCCCAACGGGTATGGCCGATGCCGCAGACCGAGGACGCCGTGTCCAGACCCGCGACCTTCAGGTCCAGAGCGCCAAGCTTGCCTTCGGCACGGATGACACGCAGCCCCTGCGCCTCTTCGTAGGCCACTCCGGCCGAATCATAGCCCCTGTATTCCAGGCGTCGCAGTCCTTCGACAATGGCCGGGATGGCCGGACGATGCCCCGTATATCCTATGATTCCGCACATGTTTATTTCTCCAATTCCAGCTGAGCTTTTTTCCAGAATTCAGGCCAGCCGCGAAGCAGATCCCGCAGGGCGAGCCCCCGATGACTGCGAGCGTTCTTGACCTGCGCTTCCATTTGCGCCGCCGTCACACCCAAATTCTCGTCAAAAAATACGGGATCATACCCGAACCCGCCGCTGCCCGCGGGCGTCCAGGCGACCCGGCCGTGCCAGGCTCCCCGTCCGATCAATTCCGTGCCGCCAGGGGTCGCTGCCAGCATGACGCAGGCAAAATGACAGCCCCGCCCGGCATCCGGCACGTCGGTCAGGGCATCAAGCAGTTTGTCCACGTTCTTTTGGTCCGTTGCTCCCTCGCCGCTGTAACGGGCGGAATAGACTCCCGGGGCACCGCCCAGAGCGTCCACGGCCAGACCCGAGTCGTCGGCCACGGCCACCAGCCCGGTGGCCCGGGCTACGGCCACGGCCTTGATGCGCGCGTTCTCCTCGAAAGTCACTCCCGTCTCGGGGATGTCCTTGATCATGGGGAAATCGGACAGCCCGAGAACCCGGATATCGGGCACCTGCTCGGCCAGCATGGCCGCCAGTTCACGAATCTTGCCCGCATTGCCCGTTGCCAAAACGATTGTGTTCATCTCATTGTCTCGTGTCTTATTCAAGATCATAAATTTCAAAAGAAAAGGAGGCCAGATCGGCGTGCAGCATGCGCCCGGCCAACTGGAGTTCGCCCTTGAGCAGATAACGGGAGGCTTCGGCCGCCATGAGCGCCGCTGCCAGCGAGACCGCCGGGGACAGGCTGCCCAGAGCGTGTTCCGCGTCCGAAGCATCGGGGTTTGACCACATGCGCGAGATACCCCTGCGTGCGAAAGTCTCGCTGCCCACCACCACGGTCCAGCCGGCCACGGCTGCGGCCACGACCGGAATCTTCAATCCCAGCGCCACATCATGCAGGGCCATGCGCGGCGCTATCCCGCCCAGCGCATCGACAACCACGCCCACTCCTTGCAGGGCCCGGGGCAGATTGTCCCGATCCAGAAATATCTCCAGAGCCTGCACATCCACCAACGGGGCAATGCGCGCCACCCGCTCCGCCGCGACCCTGGCCTTGTTGCGCCCCAGATCCGCCACGCTGGAAAGCAATTGCCTGTTGAGGTTGCTCTCCTCGAAAACATCGCCGTCGGCAACGAGTATTCGCCCCACGCCAAACCGGGCCAGCAGTTCCAGCACATAACCGCCCAGTCCTCCGGCCCCGACCAGCAGCACCGTGGAGTCCAGAAGCGCGGCCTGCTCGCCCCGGCTTATGCCGTGCCTGCTCTTGAGCAGGGGCAGGGGCGTCACGTCATGCGCGAGAGCCGCCCGCCCGCCCTGGTTCAGGGAGAGTCCCTCCCGGTCGCACAACGCGCCAAGCTCTGCCAGGGACACGGTGCGTACCTTGCGCTGGGCGTCATGAGCGCTCACCCGTTCAAGGCCGCGCGCAAACGAGTCGCTCATCCCCCTCCCACCGCCGGAAAAATGCCCAGCTGGTCGTCATCGGCCAGCACGGTATCAAGCGCCGCGCTCTTGCTGTTGACGAAAATCAGCTTCACATCCTCCTCCTTGAGCCCGACCAGGGTCATGGCGTCCATGACCGTCGCGCCCTCGGCCAACTGCAGACTGCCGCTTTCCGGCGTATGGTCGCCAAGAGTCGCAAAACATTTGATCCGTATCTTCATGGTCACCCCTTTTCCCCGCGCTGACGGAGCGTGGCCAAGCGCTTGTTGTAAAAGTCGATGATGGTTCTTCTGCTGAGCATTCCCACCACAATGTCGGGGGCATCATCCCGAACCACCGGTATGGAGTCAATATTCTTCACCGTCACTTTGGAAAATACTGAATTGAGATCCTCGTCAAGTGTGGTGGATATGACTTCTCTTGTACCTAATTCCGACATGACCACCAGAGAGTCAAGACCCGGTTCAAAAAGAAATTCACGCACATCATTGACGGAGAAGATTCCGATCATGCGTTCATTCCCATCCACCACGGGGAAATAATGCTCCTTTGTGGAGCGAAAGCGCTCCTTGAAACTGGCCAGGGTCATGTTCTGCGGAATGAGACAGGGCGGGGTCAGGCGGTCTTGCAATTCACTGACTTTAAGCTTCTGCAGCACGTCGACGAACAGCGTCCCGGCATGAGCCGGAGAGTCGACCGGTCCGTCAACCTGCGACGTGTAGATGGTCCAGCGTTTGGACAGCAAATAGGTCAGGGAACAGACCAGCAGACTTGGCAACAGCAACTGATAGGAATTGCTCATCTCGCTGATGAAGATGATGGTCGAGATGGGCGTGTTGGATACCCCGGTAAAAAATCCGGCCATGCCCACCAGCACGAAGGCCGCAGGCTGCGGAACAACCGAGGGCATGAAATGATGGAAGAAAATCCCGACCAACGCACCGGCGGCCCCGCCGATCACCACGGAAGGACCGAACACGCCGCCCGAACCGCCTGAACCGATCGTCAGCGAAGTGGTCAGGATTTTGCCAAAGCAGACCGTCCCCAACAACCACAGCGACGCGTCGCCATCCAGGGCCATCTGCACGAAGCCGTATCCAAAACCCAGGGTCTGGGGCAGCCAGAAGCCGATCACGCCAACGGCCAGGCCCCCAAGGGCCGGGCGAAAATGCCGGGGCATGCGAAGCGATCTGAAAAAGGCGGTGATGCGATGAAAGCTGGTCACATAAAGCCAGCCTACGGCGGTCAGAACAAGAGCCAGAACCGTATACGGACCCAGCGCCAGGGGATTCGAGAACGCCATCTGCGGGGCCCGGAAAAGATTCCCCCAACCGAAAAACATGCAGAAAATGCAGTAAGCCACCACCGAGGACAAACCGGCAGGGATGATCACATCCCCTTCTATTTCAGGGTCGCGGTAAAGCACCTCGGCCGCGAACAGGGCTCCGGCCAGCGGGGCCCTGAAAATGCTGCCCACCCCGGCGGCCATGCCCGCAGCCAGCATGATCCGCCGGTCCCGGTCCGAAAGCTTCAGGCGCGTGGCCAGAAAGGATCCGAAACCGGCTCCGATCTGGGCGATGGGACCTTCACGTCCGCCAGACCCGCCGGAGGTCAGGGTTATGGCCGAGGCCAGGGTCTTGATGATGGGCACGCGCCCGCGGATGTGCCCCGCCTTGCGGTGATAGGCGTCAATGGCACCGTCCGTGCCGTGCCCCTCGGCCTCCGGCGCAAACGTATAGACCAGCCAGCCGCTGATCAGGCCGCCGAGGGCCGGAAGAACGAAGAGCATGTATCTGTTGAACTCGTTGCCGGTGCTTGGCAGCAGGTGACGCTCACCGGCTGGCGCAGGCGGATGGTAGCCGGCCAGCATGTCCATGAAAAGAAAATTGCCGCCTTCACACAGCAAATGAAAAAGAACAGCCCCCAAGCCGCTGACCACGCCGATAAGCACAAAATTCAGCAACCACCTGCCCATGGCCATGATCCGGTCGGATTCAGCCGGGTCTCTGCGCATGAATTCTCCTCGTCACTTGTTCGCGGGTTTATTCCAGGATGATTTCAACCTTCTGCCCAGGCACATTGCCCTTGAGTTCGGTCAGAAGTCCGCGGATGGTTCCCGTGACCAGCCTGTCGAGAAAAGGATTCAGAGCAAGACGCCTGCCTCCGACCCGTATGCTGAGCTTGGCATGCATGGCCACGCAGAAATCCTCGTCGGCCGTGCCGGTCACGATTTCCCGCGCCAGAGCCAGGCAGGAATCCCTGCCGCAGGCTCCGCAATCAAGGCCGGGCAGGGAAAAGGCCCGGCTGTCGGCAAGCGTGGCCAGATCCGCGATGGAGTCGATCCTGCGCACACCGGGCAATGCCCCCGTCCCATGGGAAGCCAGGGCCAAGCCGTTGTCCAGCATGGACTCGTCTTCTCCGGAGCCCAGAACCACGATCCGGGGCAGCCAGGTCAGGGATTTCCCTCCTTCGACCAGCACGATGTCCGCATCGAGCAGGGGAAATATGTCCTGCAGCTGCCGCGCAGAATTCCAGAGCAGGGTCGTGGTCTTGGGACCGATACCTGCAACGCTGACGCACTCCTGCGCAAAACGGGACGTGTCCGTGCCCTCGAGGTCCAGCCCGTGATGGGTAAACTTGACCACTGCCACCTTGCGGCCCCGCACCGTCAATTCACGGGCAAGGTCAAGCACAAGCGTGGTCTTGCCTGATTTCTTGAAGCCCACCACTGAAACAGCCTTGAACATTGCTCCTCCGTCTTTGACAATCCTTCGTTCATCAATTAACCAATTCAATTTTCCCATGCGCATCGCCGCAAGTCCCGCCCCATTGCAAACGGAGCCTGGCTCAAGGCGCGCATCCCCCATCCCATTCGTCAAGGACAGATATTTTCTATGTCTAAAATTCAGAAAATTAAAGGCTTTTCTGACCTCTTCTGCCCGGAGAGCACGGTCCACACCCTGATGGAAAATCTGGCCCGCCAGGTTTTCGGCACGTATGGATGCCAGGAAGTGCGCGTACCCATACTGGAGAAAACAGAGCTGTTCGCCCGCTCCATCGGCGAGGAAACCGACGTCGTGCAAAAGGAAATGTATACCTTCGCCGACCGCAAGGGACGCTCACTGACCATGCGCCCCGAAGCCACGGCCGGGGTGCTGCGCGCCTTCATCGAATCAGGCCAGTGCGGATCCGAGGGCACGACCAAGCTTTTTGCCTGCGGACCCATGTTCCGCTACGAGCGCCCGCAAAAAGGCCGCCTGCGCCAGTTTCACCAGCTCGACGTCGAGGTCCTGGGCACGGATGCGCCCCAGGCCGACGCCGAGGTCGTGCTCATGCTCTGGACCTTCCTGTGCAAACTGGGCCTCAAGAATCTCTCCCTGGAACTCAACTCACTGGGCTGCCCCGAGTGCCGGCCGGTCTTTCACCAGCGTCTGCGGGACTTCCTGTCCGGGGTGGATCAGTCGAAGCTGTGCGAGGACTGCAAGCGCCGCAGCGAAACCAACCCCCTGCGCGTGCTGGACTGCAAGGTCCCGACCTGCAAGGAACTGGTCGACGGCGCCCCGAGCATCACCGACTCCCTGTGCCCCGGATGCGACGAACATTTCGCCCAGGTGCGCGACATCCTGGACAGCGCCCAGCTTCCCTACCGCCTGAACGAGCGACTGGTGCGCGGCCTTGACTACTACCAGCGCACCACCTTCGAAGTCGTCTCCGGAGAGATCGGCGCGCAGACCGCAGTGGCCGGCGGAGGCCGTTACGACGGACTGATCAAGCAGCTCGGCGGCCCCGACCTGCCGGGCATCGGATTCGCCTGCGGCATGGAACGTCTGGCCCTGCTCTACGGGCAGGCCCAGATCCCGACCCCGGACTTCTATCTGGCGGTGCTCGACTCCCGCGCCCTGAACACGGCCCTGCTCCTGGCCCAGCGCATGCGCGAGCGGGGCTTCGCCGGAGAGGTCTCCTTCGAGGCCCGCAGCATCAAGGCCCAGATGCGCCAGGCCAACAAGCTCGGCGTCAAGACCTGCCTGATCCTGGGTCAGGACGAAATGGAAAAGGGCCAGATCGTGGTCAAGGACATGGCCACGGGCGTGCAGAAGAATATCGGCCAGGATGATCTGGAGCAGGCCCTGGGCTTTCGCAAGCCCTAGGACTTTACACACACCGTTTGCAGCTTATCGTACCCAAGCGAGGAAAATATATGGATGACAGAAACACGGAACTCGGGATGGACTCCCTCGGCGACTGGCGCAGGACCCACACCTGTGCGGACCTGGGACCTAAGCAGCTGGGCCAGGAAGCCTGCCTCATGGGCTGGGTGCAATACCGCCGCGACCACGGCGGACTGATTTTCATCGACCTGCGAGACCGCCACGGCCTGACTCAGGTCGTCTTCTCCCCTGAGGTCGCACCCGAGGCGCACGCCCGCGCCCACGTGCTGCGCACGGAATTCGTCCTGGCCATCAAGGGCGTGGTGCGCGCACGTCCCGACGACATGGTCAACTCCAAGCTGGCCACGGGCGCCATCGAAGTCTACGTGACCGAGTTCAAGCTCCTGAACACGGCCAAGACACCGCCCTTCCCCATCGAGGATCGGGTCGACGTGTCCGAGAACCTGCGCCTCAAGTACCGCTTTCTGGACCTGCGCCGCAAGGCCATGGCCGACAATCTGATCTTAAGGAGCCGCGTCTCCCAGTCCGTGCGCCGTTATCTGGACGAGCTCGGATTCCTTGAAATCGAGACCCCGGTCCTGACCAAGTCCACCCCCGAGGGCGCACGCGATTTCCTGGTGCCGAGCCGCGTCAACCAGGGCCAGTTCTATGCGCTGCCGCAGTCGCCGCAGCTCTTCAAGCAGCTGCTCATGTGCGGCGGAATGGACCGCTATTTCCAGATCGTCAAATGCTTCCGCGACGAGGACCTGCGCGCCGACCGCCAGCCCGAGTTCACCCAGATCGACATTGAGATGTCCTTTGTGGACGAAGAGCAGGTCATGGGCATGGCCGAGGGCATGATCGTCCGCGTGCTGCGCGAAGCCCTGGGCCAGGAGCTCGCCCAGCCCATCCCGCGCATGAAGTACGAGCAGGCCATGGCCGAATACGGCGTGGACAAACCGGACATCCGCTTTGGCCTGAAGCTCACCGACGTGACCGAAATCGTGCGCGGCTCGGAGTTCAAGCTCTTCGCCACGGCAGCCCTGATAAAAGCCTTGCCCGTACCCGGCGGCGCCGAACTTTCGCGCAAGGAGATCGACGACTACACCGAGTTCGTCAAGATTTACGGCGCCCAGGGCCTGGCCTGGATCAAGATCAAGGAGGACGGCTGGCAGTCCCCCATCGCCAAGTTTCTGAGCGATGCCGAACGGGCCGGGCTGACCGAGGCCCTGGATCTCAAGCCCGGCGATATCGTCTTCTTCCAGGCGGGAGCCCCGGACATGGTCAATAGCGCGCTTGGCAACCTGCGCCTCAAACTCGGCGAACGCTTTGGCCTCATCCCCGAGGGCACCTTCGCGCCCCTGTGGGTCACGGATTTCCCGCTCCTGGAATGGGACCCCGAGGCAAAACGCTGGGTGGCCATGCACCACCCCTTCACCGCACCCAAGGACATGGGCGCACTGGCTGCCGATCCCGGTAAGGCCGTGGCCCGCGCCTATGACCTCGTGCTGAATGGCACCGAGGTCGGCGGCGGCTCCATCCGCATCCACAACCCCGAGACCCAGCAGCAGATGTTTGCCGCGCTCGGCATAGATGCCGAGGAAGCCCAGGCAAAGTTCGGCTTTCTGCTCGACGCCCTGGTCTTCGGCGCACCGCCCCATGGCGGCATTGCCTTCGGACTGGACCGTCTGATCATGCTCCTGACCGGAGCCAAGTCCATCCGCGACGTCATCGCCTTCCCCAAGACTCAGAAGGCGACCTGCCTCATGACCGAGGCCCCGTCGACGGTCGAAAACACACAGTTGCGCGATCTGGGACTGCGCCTCCGGGAAAAGCCCAAAGAGTAAACATCATGTCGAGATCGATCATTACCTATCCCCACCCGGTGCTGGCCAAAAAGGCGGCGCCGGTGACGGAGATAACCGAAGAAATACGAGCCCTTGCCGCCGAGATGCTTGAAATCATGTACCAGGACAAAGGCATCGGCCTGGCAGCGCCGCAAGTGGCGGAGAGCATCCGCCTCATCACCGTGGATTTAAGCGGCCCGGACAAGCGCGAAGACCCGCACGTCTTCGTCAATCCCGTCCTTTCCAACTTCGAAGGCACCGTGGAGTCCGAGGAAGGATGCCTGTCCGTCGTCGGCTACCGCACCACGGTGAAACGCGCCGAGCGCCTGCACCTGTCCGCCACGGACCTTGACGGCAACCCGGTGGAGATGGATGCCGATGACCTCATGGCCATCTGCCTGCAGCACGAGGTGGATCACCTCGATGGCGTGCTGTTCATCGACAAGATCAGCAAATTGAAGCGCACCCTGTATGAAAGAAAGCTCAAAAAATGGCTGAAAGAGAAAAACGAAGAGTGAAAGTCGTATTCATGGGCACGCCCGATTTCGCGGCCGTGTCCCTCAAACACCTTCTTGACTGGGGCGGCTGCGACATCGTTGGAGTCTATTGCCAGCCTGACCGTCCCTGCGGCCGTGGACAGGTCTGCACGGCTCCGCCGGTAAAGCTGCTGGCCATGGAGGCGCAACTCCCCGTATTCCAGCCCCTGAACTTCAAGCAGCAAGCGGACGTGGACCAGTTGGCGGCCCTTGAGCCGGACCTTCTGCTCGTCGCGGCCTACGGTCTGATCCTGCCCCGCACGGTGCTGGATATCCCCAAACTCGGCGCCATCAACGTGCACGCTTCCCTTTTGCCCGAGTACCGGGGCGCGGCACCCATTCAGCGCGCCATCATGGACGGGCGTCCCGTGACAGGCATCACCATCATGCAGATGGAGGCGGGCCTCGACACCGGCGACATCCTGCTGCAGCGCAGCCGCGCCATCGGCATCACGGACACGGCCCAGACCCTTCACGACGAACTGGCCGAGATGGGCGGTAAGCTTCTCGTAGAGGCACTGGAAAAGATGGACCAGGGACGCCTCGTACGCATCCCCCAGGACCACGCCCGGGCCACCTATGCCGCCAAGCTTTCCAAGGAAGAGGGACGCATCGACTGGAACCAACCCGCGCTGGCCGTGCACAACCGCATCCGCGGCCTTTTCCCCTGGCCCGGATCCTGGTTCGATTGGGACGGCATGCCCGGCAAGACCCTGCGTCTGACCGTGCACCCGGGCACCATCGGCGATCCCCTGCCCGAAGGCGCACAGCCCGGCGAAATTCATGGCGTGGCCGACGACAGCGTGCTCATCGCCTGCAGCGATCGCCTTTACGCGGTGCCGGTCATCAAGCCCGCAAACAGCAAGCCCCTGCGCGGCCGAGAGTTCTATTGCGGCTATTTGAGCCGCTGTTCCGGCGACCATCTGCTCAAAACCGAACCTTCCTGCCCGAGCGAATAATCCCATGGTCAGTCCCAGGAGCACCAAAACCAGAAGCCCATTGGAGCAGGAGATCCGGGATTCCTTTCAAACCCGCAAGCGGGTCTTCATCGGCCTGATCACCGGCTCTTCGGTGCTGATCTGCCTTTTTTTGGCCTTGGTCTGGTTCATCCCTTTTGTCGGCCTGACCACCATCCATCCCGCCGCGCCCTGGGTTTTCGGCTTCATCACGGTGGCCCTGATCCTGGCCATCGGCTGGGCGGCCCTGGCCCTGGTGTTGAATATCCTGCTCGGCCGCCCCGTGCTCTTCGCCAAGCGCCTGCGCGGCATCACGGTCAAGCTCTTCCTGCCGCTCATGACCCTGCTGGGCCGCTTCGTCGGCATCCCGAAACAGACGGTGCGGGCCTCGTTCATCAAGGTCAACAACGAACTGGTCAGGGGCGAGGGGCACCGCTTTCCGGCGGAAAGGATCCTGCTGCTCATGCCGCACTGCATCCAGAACAGCCGCTGCAAATTCCGGCTGACCTACGACATCGACAACTGCAAACGATGCGGAGACTGCGCCCTGGCCGGCCTTCTGGCCCTGCGCGACAAATACGGCATCAAGCTGGCCGTGGCCACGGGCGGAACCATTGCCCGGCGCATCGTGGTCCAGCACCGTCCCGGGCTGATCATCGCCGTGGCCTGCGAGCGCGATCTGGCCAGCGGCATCCAGGACACCCATCCCCTGCCCGTTTACGGCATCCTCAATTCCCGTCCCTTCGGGCCCTGCCTTGACACCGACGTGGCCCTGGACAAGGTCGAATGGGCCATCAAGGAATTCCTGGCATGAGCACGCCTGCAGCCCGCCGCCTGGCCCTCGACATCCTGCGCCGCACCCTCGACCACAAGCAGGACCTGCAGGCCGCCGTGGACGATGTGCTGAACCCGGTCCAGGCCGGACCGGACAAGGGCCTGGCCACGGAACTGGCCTACGGATACCTGCGTATGCGCGGACGTATCGATTTTCTTCTCTCCCAGTTGCTGAAAAATCCGGTCCAGACCTCTCCCATCATGAAACGCATTCTCGGAGTGGCCTTTTACGAACTCCTTTTCCTGAGCCGCATCCCCGATTACGCGACCCTGGACTGGGCCGTGACCCTGGTGCGCGAACGTCTGGACCAGACCATGAGCAAGGTGGCCAACGGCGTGCTGCGCAACCTGCTGCGCCTGGGCCTGGCCGTGCGCTTCGAGGACTATTACCAGACCAAGACCGCCGGTCATGACCATTTTCTGGCCGCCTGGTATTCCTGCCCGCGGTGGCTGGCCGGCATGTGGCTGAACAGCTACGGCAAGGAGCGGACCCAGGCCTTCCTGCAGGCGACCATAAGCGCGCCGCCGCTTGGGGTCAGGATCAACCGTACGCATGCGCAGGCGGAAGCGCTGCGGGACAATCTGCAGCCGCTGAAACAGGATTCCACGAACTGGGGTTTTGCCCTCCCGCAGTGGCCGGATTTTCTGGCCCAGGCCGTGGCCGAGGGGGCAGCGACGCGCCAGAGCCTTGCCGCGCAAAAAATCATGGATGCCCTGGGCGTTGATCATTGGCCATCTCCCGTGCTCGACGCCTGCGCCGGCCGGGGCGGCAAGACGTACCTGCTGGCCGAAGTGGGCAAAAGCGTGTGGGCATCGGATGTCAATGTCTTCCGGTTGAGACAGCTAAAAGCCGAAGGTGCGCGGCTCGGCTATAACATCCCCGCATTCCGGGCCCAGGGCCAGGGCCCCTATCCCCTGCGGCAGATGCCCCGCACCGTGTTTCTTGATGTCCCCTGCTCGGGCCTTGGCGTCCTTTCCCGGCGACCAGACATAAAGTGGAAACGGACCGCGGCCGATTGTGCTGGGCTTGTCACCCTGCAGAGAGAAATCCTGCAGGCCGCGGCGGATGTCCTCACGCCGGGAGGGTGTCTGGCCTACGTGACCTGCACCCTCAATCCTGAAGAAAACGAGAAGCAGATCGAACGCTTCACTCACGACCATCCCTCCTTCTCCTGCCTGCGACAATCAACCAGCGATCCTTCTGAAGGGCTGGGTGAATTTTTCTACGGCGCGGTCCTGCGCAAAAGCTGAACAAGACCCGCCCCGGGACATCCTGCCCGGGCAAAATGACCACAAAACGCCGCCATCAAACAGGCGGATTCACCAATACGGGAAGCCAAGGGCTGCAGCACCTCCCTCCAGGCTGGAGGTTCGGCGCAAATCATCTGGGATTTGAACGGGATGGGATCTTTCGTGAAGCTAAAATGCGAATGCCGTCATCTCTATCATCCTTTTCGAAAGCAGCGACGACACGATCTTATGAAATTCTGACAGGATGAAGAGGCTGGTGCTCAAGACCTGCTTTGAAAACAGGGCCAGAACCAGACGCCGGGGTGACAGGCAATTACTTTGGAAGCCTGCCATTTTATTCCGATCGCTTGGCTCTCCGGTGGAACTCCTTGACCAGAACCTTTTCCAGACATTCTCGGCAGATATCAGTATTATTGCTGTTCTGGAGCTTCATCTCGATGACCGGGTTCATCTTTCCGAGCTGCCCGCCGAGGCGGGACAGATTTGCCGGATCTTCAATGACCAGAGTGTAACGTTCCTCGTAGATTCCGTCCTTGAGGCCCTGAATCTCCACACTGCATATGTCGCAGAATCTCTTGATCATCCCTTCCCCCTCGTGCTTCGATGGAACATTTCCGAAAACATGGATCCCCGCGTAGACGTGAATCCATGCCCTTTACGCGTCCCAGGTATCTGCAGCAATCCTTACACCTGAAGCGTCCCCCGGAACTCGTCCCAGGAGGCGATCCCCAACGACTCGGCCAGCACCCGCACCTCTTCGACCAGGCGAAAGGCGTTGTCCGGGCGCATGAAGTTGTACGTGCCGATCTGCACCGCGTGCGCCCCCACCAGGATGAACTCCAGCACGTCCTCGGCGCTGGTGATGCCGCCCATGCCGATGATCGGCACATTCACGGCGCCCGACACCTGATGGACCATGCGCAGGGCCACGGGCTTGATGGCCGGGCCCGAAAGCCCGCCGACCACGTTGGCCAGACGGCTCCTGCGCTTGCGGATGTCCACGGACATGCCCGCGAGCGTGTTGATGAGCGAGAGCATGTCCGCCCCCGCATCCACGGCCGCCCTGGCAATGACGCGCACATCGGTCACGTTGGGGCTGAGTTTGACGATGACCGGCTTGTCCCCGGCCCGCTTCTTCACCGCACCGACAACCTGCGCGGCCATGAGCGGGTCCTGGCCGAACTGGACGCCGCCCTCGCGCACATTGGGACACGAGATGTTGACCTCAAGGGCCGAAATCTTGTCCTCGGTCGAAAAAATCCCGGCCAACTCGCCAAAATCCTCGGCGGTCTGGGCGTAGAGGTTGGCAATGAGCGTCGCTCCGGCAGGGATGTAGGGCAGCTTCTCTTTGAGAAATTTTTCCACGCCCACGTTCTGCAGGCCGATGGCATTGAGCATGCCGCAGGGGGTCTCGGCTATGCGCGGCATGGGATTGCCCGCGCGCGGAGCCAGGGAGATGCCCTTGAGGCAGATCGCACCGATGGCGGAAAGGTCGCCGTAGCGCATGAACTCAAGGCCGTACCCGAAGGTGCCCGAGGCGGTGATGATCGGATTCTTGAGTGTCAGGGGTCCAAGTTTGACTGTTTGATCCATGGCTATACCCCCAGCTCTATGTCGCGCACATCGAAGACGGGACCGTGCACGCAACTTTGCACGTAATCCCCGGCCACGGTCTTGCAGACGCAGCCAAGACATGCCCCAACACCGCAGCCCATCCGATTTTCCAGGGAAACCTGGCCATCCGTGCCGTGCAGGAGGCAGTATTTCTGCACGACTTTCAGCATGGGTTCCGGTCCGCAGGCCAGCACCTGTCCGACACCGGCCAATGCCTTGATGCGCTCCGAGAGCACCGTCTCGAACTGGGCGATGTCGGCCGGGGTTTTCTGCTGCATGGCCTCGCTTTTGATATGGGCCGCTATCTCGTCGTACGGATAATGTTCAAGATCGAGGCGATGCCCGAAAAGCATGGACAGGTTGTCCGTTTTTTCGCGCCGGGCCAGCATGACAAAGGGAGCGATGCCAACCCCTCCGGCCAGGATCAGGTTGGGCCGGGACTCGTCGATGCGGAACCATCGCCCAAGCGGCCCCCAGACCGTGACTTTCTGTCCGGGTTCAAGCTCGGCGAGCTTGCGCGTGCCGCGCCCCACGGTCTGGAAAATGATGCGCAAGCCCTCGTCGGACACGTCGCAGACGGAAAAAGGACGGGGCCAGACCAGCTCGACGCCCCAATGCGCAGGGCGAAGCATGACGAACTGTCCGGGCTTGCAGGTCCAACCCGGCGCGGCGAGGACAAGGTCGATGATGGAAGGGTCGCTTCCGGGGCGGCAGGACAGAACCTCCAGATCCCGGCATGGTGTTTGGCTGTCGATCATATGAAATTCCCGGACGCTTGTCCTGGCTCATGGGTGACGGGTGGGGCCTCGCCCACCATGCGGGCCAGTTCGGCCTGACGCTCGGCGGGGGAGAGGCTTGCGCACAAGGTGTAGGTCACGCCGTCGTGAACTTCCTTGCGAATGGCGAAATGTTCGTCGGCCAGCCGGGCCAGCTGCGGCCAGTGGGTAATGAGGATGACCTGCTGACGCGCCGCAAGCAGGCGGATACGCTCGGCGACCTTGATCAGGGTCTGCCCCCCTATGCCCGAATCGACCTCGTCGAAGAGCAGGGCCGGGAGCTGATCCCTGGTGCGCAGGCTGACCACGGCCAGCAGAAAGCGGGACAGCTCGCCCCCCGAGGCGATGCGGTCAAGAGGCTGCGCATCAAGACCGGGGTTGGGCACCCATAAAAACCGGGGCCGAAGCTCGTCAATACCCGCGTGGATGGTCAGGGCCCGAAAATCCACCAGAACCCGCAGATGCTCCGAAAAACCCAGGTTGACCAGTTCGTTCTTGAGTCCGGCGGTCAGCTCGACGGAAGCTGCCTCCCGCGCGCAATTGAGCGCCGTCGTGGCCAGGGCCAGGGCTTTGGCGGCCAGGACCTCGTCCTTTTCCAGCCGCTTCAGGGCAAGGCCGCTTTCGTCCAGGAAGGACAGGTTTTCCTCGATCTCCTCGCCAAGAGCCACGATGGAATCCAGGGACCTCTTGAGCTTGCGCTGCAGCTGTTGCAGTTCCCACAACCTCTTCTCCACTTTTTCGGCATCGAAATCCGCGTTCTGATGCGAACCAAGGGCGCGCAGGTCGCGCACCATGTCGGACAAGCCATCGCGGAAACGCCCGACCTCCCTTGCGTGCTCGCCGAAGCTCTCGTCGGCCTCACCTAGCCCGGCCAGAGCGCGTTCCAGAGACGTCAGGGCGTCCTGCAGCCCGTTCTCGCCCAGCAAGAGCCCCTGGGCCTCATCGGCCAGCGCATGGGCCTTCTCGGCTTGGCGGGACGCATCGCGCAGTCGCAGCAGTTCCTCTTCCTCGCCGGGGCGAGGGTCCACCTTGCGGATCTCGGCCAGTTGAAATTCGAGAAACTCACGCCGTTCGAGCAGGCCGGCCATGCGCCGCTGCACCTCGGCCTTGCGCGCCAGAATGGCCTGCAATGCTTCGCGGGCCTCGCGCTGGGTGACGAGAATCAGCGGATCCGCCAGAAACGCATCCAGGATCTCGACATGATGCTCCGGTGAAAGCAGGCGCTGCTGCCCGTGCTGGCTGGTGTGCATCAAAAGCTTGGGCCGAAGTTCTGCCAGACGTTCCTGGGAACCCAGATCGTCGTTGATAAAGAGGCGGCTGCGACCGGTCTTGGCGGAGAGTTCGCGCCGCAGAAAAAGCTCTTCGCCGTCAAGCTGGAACACGGCCTCGACCAGGGCCTTTTCACGGCCTGGACGGACCAGATCGGCGGCGATGCGTTCGCCGAGGATGAAATCCAGGGCGCGCAGGATGAAAGACTTGCCCGCGCCGGATTCGCCGGTGAGCACGTTCAGGCCCGGACAGAATTCAAGCTCGACATCGTCGATGAGGGCCAGATTCCGAATGCGCAGTGTTTCGAGCATATCCGCCTTGTGCTTAGGTTGCGTGCGGTCCCGGAACGGTCGCGGGGCGCAGCAGGTCCCGGATTCGTCCGGATTCGTCATGGGCTTCAAGCCGCCGCCAAAAACGATCTTCCTGGCCCTGACGCAGGGCTTCGTCCCTGGCCGCCAGCAGCTCTTCGAGGCCCTGCCGCACGCGAAAGGCGCGGCAATTGGTGGCCCCGAGTTCCAGGGTCAGCCGCCAGTTCGTGCGCTCACGCAATGAAAGATAGGACAGGGCCTTGAGCCGCAAGCTGTCCCATCCCCTGTCGCGGGCGAGGATTCTGGCCATCTCCCTGTACACGTCCGTGTGTTGCGGCTCGAATTCGCTGGCCAGCACCAGACATTCCAGACTGGATGCCGGCAGGTGCTTTTTGGGATTGAACACGAATCCGGGCCTGAAAACCCGCCTGATACGTTGTAGCTCCCTGGCCCAGGCAAGGCAAATCAAAAGCGGCGTGCTCCCCGGGTCCGGGGACGAAGGCGCGCAGTGACGCCTGTGCCGCAGGAAAAAAAGACGCGCCAGACGCACATCGGCAAACCCGAGCGCGCCCATGCTGCCCGCCAGGTTGACGTCAACCGAGGACTCGTACTGCCCTTTTTCGGCCACCGGCACGGCCAGACGCATGTACTCTTCCCGGCCGAGCCTGGCCCGCAGACGCAGCAGAACGGCCAGAACCTCTTGCGTCACAGGCAGGGCCGAGAGCCCGCCGGCAAGAACATCCGCATCCATGTCCAGACGCCCTGCCTCCCAAAGATGATACAGGGTCAGCCACCAGGCCACCCGCGCGTCGCCCCCTGTGGCCGCTGACCGGGCAGGCGTTTCACCGACCGCAGCGAGCAGCGCGGCAGCGCGATGCTGCGGAAGGTGCTCGCGCTTGACCCGCTCCCGTGCGCGCAGCCCCATGCTGCGGGCCAGCAGAGCCTCCGAACGCAGTCGCCGGACCCAGTCGGCAAGCTCCGCGCCGTCGCGATACACGGCAACCTCCTCGCCCGGAACGAACAGGTCCTCAAGTCCGGGTGTGGCCGGGTTGATCACCGCGCATCCGCAGGAGGCCGCTTCGAACAGGCGAAAATTCACTTCCCCGAAAATGGACTCGTTGGGCACGATCCGGCTGCGATCGTAAAAATCGAGCATGGAGGCAAAACCGAGGTCGGCCCGCGTCTCAAGAGGCCCCAGCGCTTTGAGCCAATCCATAAACCACTCCCGGACCGGCCTCTCCGGGGTGACCCGGCCGACAAAACCCAGGCCCTGGCGACGCTCGTCCCAAAGGGGCAGGACGCGCGGCGAGCCATACCAGGGCAGCCACAGGGTCCGGGCGACACCCCGCTCCCTGAACCAGGATTGCCAATGCTTCTGGGTGGTGCAGAAGAGATCGAAAAGGCGGGCGTAGTACTGGTGCCAGAAGCTGTTCAAATGCGTGTCTATGGACCAGAAAACCTTGGGGCAGGCAAAAACATCGAGGTCGGCGACGAGGGTCCGGGGGCCAAGGGATTCCTGCTGGATAAGGAGATCAGGGACAAAATCCCCCACAAGCGGAGCAAGGCGCACGATGCCCGCTCCCGGACGCAGGTCCAGCACGTTGTGTCCAAGGCCGGTCAGGGCTGCGCACAGGCTTGAACTCACGCAGACGATGTTCATGACACCTCTGCCGGCTGCCCCGGATTTTCGAAAAGTGCGGCAAAGGCGGGAGTCTGCCGCAATGCGGACCATTCGGCAGCGGCCGCGAGCCGCCCCTGATCGAGAATGAGACCGTGGGTCAGCAGCTCGTCCATGTATTCCGGGGAGTGGGTGGCCAGCACCAGGGTGCGCCCCTTTGCGGCCCAATGCCGCAGCAGTTCGACCATGCGTGCCTGCCAGGAGGCGTCGAGGCCGGAAAAAGGTTCGTCCAGGACCAGAAGATCCGGGACATGCACAACGGCGCGGGCCAGCATGACCTGCCGCGCCTGACCGTAGGAGAGGGAACCCAGCGGCCGATCCAGCCAATCCTCCATGCCCCAGGCTTTCGCCAGTTCCTCGGCCTGGCCGATCTGCGGTTCTGTAAGGCCGCGATGCACGCCCAGCCCGTCGCACAGGCCCGAAAGAAGCACGTCGCGGCAGGAGGCTTTGAGCTCGATGCGCTCCCCGATCCAGGGAGCAAGGATGCCTATGCGACCACGGATTTGCATCATTCGCGTGAGCCCCGACCGGCCGAACCATTTCGCCTCGCCGCCCGGCCAGGGGCGGCGGTACCCAGTGATGAGCTGCAACAGAGTCGATTTGCCGCCGCCGTTGTGCCCGAGCACGCCCCAGCATTCACCGGCACGAAGCGTCCAGCTCAGATTGTCCACGGCTGCGCGGCCTTCCATGACCACGGTGCACGAATCAAGTTCGACCACGGTCTCTGGCCGGACCGACGAGGCCTGCTCTTCCGGCAACTCCAGGGTGCCGGGGCGAACCTGCGCCGGACTATCAACGAGCCGCCCGTGCTCAAGATATATCCGCCCCCGAACTTCTTCGGGCACGGGCAGCAGGCCATGTCCGCTGACCAGAAGGCGGGTGTCGCCCGTGGCCGCGATGCGGTTCAGAGCGTCAAGCAGTTTGAGCTGACCTTGCCGGTCCAGCCCCTGGGTCAGCTCATCTACGGCAAGCAGTTTTGGAGAGGCGATGAGCGCCCGGGCCAGAAGCGCGCGTTTGGCCTGGCCCGTAGACACCGCTCGCATGGGACGATCAAGGACCAGTCCCAGGCCCATTTCAAGGCCCAGGGTCCGTGCTTTTTCGCGTTCGGCCTCGACTGGCTCGTGATAAAGAAAGGGGGTGTTGTGCATCCCGGCGCAGATGATTTCCCAGACCGGCACCCGCAGATCATGGCGCAGATACCAGTCCGCCATGGCGGGCGTGACAAGGCGCACATGCGGACGCACGCCGATGGGAGAAGACGATTCTTCCCCGAAGAGTCGATAGATGCGCTCGCCGCCGCTTCGCTGTGAAGGCCACAGCTCGCCGACGAGCAGCCGCAGCAGGGTGGTCTTGCCCGCCCCGTTGTCGCCGAGAACGGCAAAATGCTCACGACCGCAAAGGGTCAGATTCAGGTCATGCAGAATGCGGGCTGTGCCCAAATCCACATCGACGTGCCGAAGGTGAATCTCAAGACTGTCCATGCTTCCTCTGGCTGCGGGCAAGTTGTCCAGGAAGGCCCCGGAACGGAGGACAGTACTAGCGTTGCAGCAGCTCCATGTCGATAGTCAGATCGATGGTTTCGCCCATGACTCCCATCCGGGTCCATTCCTCGGAGCCCACATGGAAATCCAGACGATTTATGGAAAACTCGGCATGCAGGCCGAGTACCCTAACGCCCGGCATCTTGTCCTTGAAGGGATGGTCGGCGATGCCGAGCACCCGCAAGGGAACCCGAACCTCGGCGGTCACGTCGCGAATGGTCAGGTCTCCGGTGACGACAAGAACGCCTCCCTCTTCGGGGACCACTTGCCTGGAAGAAAAAATCATCCTGGGCGACCGTGCCACGTCCAGAAAGTCGGGACTGCGCAGGTGGTCGTCACGGGCGGGAACGCCGGTATGAACGCTTGAACTGTCGATCAGAAAATAAAACTGGCTTTTCTCGGGCGCGGCCGCATCATATTCCACCTGGCCGGAAAACCGGCTGAAGACGCCGGGCACATAGCCCACGATATGGCGAATCCGAAACCCCACGGCAGAGTGTTCCATATCGATATCCCATTGCCCGGCAGCCTTGTCGGCAGCCAAGAGCACGCCTGGTCCCGAAATGCAAAAAGCCGTAAGCAGAACCATCTTCAGAAAAAATCGCATCAAAAATTTCTCCGCTGAGGTTGTAACAGGCCAAGTTCCGACATCGGAAAAAAGCCCGCCCCGGCCGCCAGGCTCCATAAAATCACCTTCATCAGGAAGCCCACAACGCCAGATTTGTCAGGCCCCCCTATCAGGGACGAACCAATTGCGCCACACTTGAGTGTATGACAATTTTTTCCTGTTGACAGCCGATGGCGAATGTATCAAAAGGCGGCTTCGCGTTGTGGGGCTGTAGCTCAGCTGGGAGAGCGCTTGAATGGCATTCAAGAGGTCCGCGGTTCGATCCCGCGTAGCTCCACCACTTAAACGCATGAAAAAACATTAAGTTTACTTGAATGCCACAAACAAAAAAGCCGTCAGAGATGACGGCTTTTTTGTTGCATCCTCCATCCCCCGCCCCTCTTCCGCCACGTCCGCCGTCCCCGTGGGCGGAAATCACGCCCCGACAGAAATCAGCCCCCCGAAGCCCGTGGCCTGCCGCTCCCTGTAGAGGCGCTCGTCGTCGGGGTCGTTGGGCTTGGTGTGCTTGCGGTAATCCACCTCGATGAGAAGGGCGTTGGGATTGAAGACCAGCTGGTTTCTGACGTAGGCGATGGCCGTCAATTCCGTGTCGGCGCAGTGGGAGCGGTAGCCCGGGTAGAAGAGCATGTGCCGGTAAAGGGTCGCCGCCCACGAGCGCCGGACAAGGCCGAAGGCCGCCACGGTGCCGAAAAAGCGGCCCTCGTTGAAGGCCAGAAGCCCCGCCCGGCTATCCTTAAGCGCCTTCATGCCCTGCTCCAGCCAGTACATGCCGGGATAGGCGTCCTGGGCCAGGTAGGCGAAGAAAGGCGACGCTGTCCGCGAGTAGACGAAGTTCGCCACGCGGATGAAGCCAAGACGCGCGTCATCCTCCACCAATATCAAAAGGCCGGGATGGCTGGCGCGCAGGCGTAGGATCTCCTCGACCTGAACCGCCAGGTCATGGTCGATGAACGGCAGGACGAGCACGACCTCGTCGTGGCGAGCCGGGGCAAAGGCTGAAAAATTCGAGGATCTGAGAAAAAGCGATTTGAGCATCCGGGTGACCTCGGCGATATTTTGACTCCACGAGACCGCTAGCAGAAATCCTGCCACAACAACCGGGGCTGCGGATCAAATCCCGTTCCGGATTGACACTCCCGTCGCTTGTGTACGAAGGTTGCAGAAGGCCCTCCCGAACGGTTCCGACAACAGCGGCCCCCTCCGGCCCGGTGGAGAACATGAAGATCGACGTCCTCATCAACGTCTGCGGCAAGCCCTACCAGACCGCCCTGGCCCTGCTCACCCTGGAGCGCGCCAGCGGACACCACATCGACCGCATCTGGTTCGTCGAGGAGAACACCAAACACCTCGGCGTCGACATCCACACCGGGCTGCACGGGTTCGTTCTCGACAAGCTCAAGCACAAGATATCCTACCTGCGCCCAGAGATCTGGAACTACTGCTTCGCCCTGGAGCCCGAACGCCTGGACGACGTCACCTACCGCCACGCCATCCGCTACCAATGGGGCTGGGAGAGCACCGACAAGGATTACGTCCTGATCATCCACAACGACGCCCACTTCCATGACGACGTGGTCGGGGCCATGCTCGACGGCATCGGCGGACACATCGCCATCGGCCACATCGGCCAGTGCTGGTACTGCCCGGCGGCCTTCACGGGCAGGTGCGACTCAGACCACTATTTCGACTACCGGCCGTCCTTCGACGAACTCCAGTCCCTCTACAAGACCACCCGCGCCCCCGAGGGCTTCTTCATGCGCGCCCTCCACCTGCCGCGCATGCACGACTGCTTCGTGCGACAGCCCTGGCCCCTGCCCGAGTGCCGGGTCAACGAATGGTGCGCGCTTATCGACATGAAAAAGGCTCGTCCCCTGACCGTGCCCAAGGGCCGCGTTACGCCCTTCGGCGCCATCCTGAACGTGGGCAAACAGATCCTGGACGTGGGCTGCGGCTGGTTCCGTGACATGCACGTACGCGGCCACACCTGCGGAAACTTCGACATCTACCGCTACATGCACCACGACGTGCCACCCACGGGCCAGCCGACGCTGCTGGACAGGGCGGCATACGAGCGCAGGGAGCTGCAAGCCCTGGCGCGGCTACGGGACGAGTTCGGGCATCCCTAGACACCCGCATCACCTCTGTTCCGTCCGGGGTGCTGGGGCGTGATTCCCGACACTGGCTGGTCTTCGGGCACCTTCGCTGCGGGCGCCGCGCAGCCGGGCGGCCCTGCCTGCCCGACGCGCCGGACCGGTCAGTCTTTACACATCCCCCGCAGAAGGCTCATCTCCTGGGCATACCCCGGCAGTTCGTTTGGTGTTTCCAGAAAAAAAGGAAGATGCCGCAACTGCGGATGGTTGATGATGCGTCCGAATGCCTCCAGGCCGATGTGGCCTTCGCCGATGCAGGCATGGCGGTCCTTGCGGCTTTCTCTGGGGTTCAGGCTGTCGTTCAGATGAACGGCGTGCAGATTTTTCAGGCCGATGACCCGGTCGAATTCGGCCAGCACGCCGTCCAGGTCGGTGACGATGTCGTATCCGGCGTCATGCACATGACAGGTGTCAAGGCAGACTCCGATTTTTTCCGGCAGGCGCACGCGGTCCATGATCTCGCGCAGTTCGCCAAAAGTGCTCCCCACCTCGCTGCCTTTGCCGGACATGGTTTCAAGCAGGACCAGCGTCTTTGTTTGCGATGTGAGCACGGCATCAAGCTGCGCCGCGATGAGCCGTATTCCCTCGTCCACGCCTTGACCCACGTGACTGCCGGGATGAAAATTATACATGTTACCGGGCAGATGCTCCATGCGCAACAGATCGTCCCGCATCGTCTCCAGGGCAAAGCTCCTGACCTTGGCGTCGGCCGAACACAGATTCAGCGTGTACGGCGCATGAGCCAGCAGAGGGCCCAGGACATGTTCCTTGGCCAACGCCATGAATGCGGCCACATCGGCAGGATCGATGCTCCTGGCCTTCCCGCCCCGCGGATTGCGCGTGAAGAACTGAAACGTGCTCGCGCCGATCTCGATGGCCGTACGCCCCATGGCCAGAAAACCCTTGGAAGAGGAAAGGTGACACCCGATATTCAACATCACACGCCCATTTTTTTGAATTGACCAACCGTACCGAACCCCGGGAATGCACGCCGCCTGGATCCGAGATTGCTGAAAAAAGAAAGCCGCCTTCTTAAGACGGCTCTCCTGCGACTTGCACGCAAAACAACCTGTCGAGCCTTCAATCAACAGGCCCAAAAAGCCCGCGAAGCTAAATCTTGAATTTACTGACCATGGTATCCAGACCCTGGGCCAGACCGGACAGGTTCTGCGCATTTTCATGCACGGATTTGGCCGTCGAAGTAACATCCGTAGCGACGTTGCGCACCTGCCCGACGTCACGGGCGATATCGCGCACCACCGCATCCACGTGAGCCACGCTTTCGTTGACCTGCTGCAAGCCAACCGAGGCCTGGCCAACGTTCTCTGCAATGTCGCGCGTTGTCACGGACTGCTCCTCCACGGCCGCGGCGATGGACCCCACGATAACGTCCACGTCGCCGATGACCTCTGTGATCTCGGCAATTTCCGAAATCGTCTGCCCGGTTGCCTGCTGGATACCCTGGATGCGGTTGCGGATCTCTTCGGTTTCCTTTGCCGTCTGCTGAGCCAATTCCTTGATCTCGTTGGCGACAACGGCAAAACCGCGCCCGGCCTCACCGGCCCGGGCCGCCTCGATGGTGGCATTGAGGGCCAGCAGATTGGTCTGGGAGGAAATGGCGGTGATGGATTCGGTCACCTTGCCGATATCCCTCGTCGCCACACCAAGCTCACCGACCTGAGCCGTGGCCTTGCTCGCGGCGGACACGGCCCGGACCGTCATCTCCTTGGCCTTGCCGGTACTGAGCGCGATCTCGGAGATGGTCGCGCTCATTTCGTCGGAATTGGTGGCCACGGTGCTTATGTTGACCGTGAATTCCTCCATGGCTGCCGCCACGGTGTTCATGTTCGAACTCATATCATCCGTGGAAGACGCGGCCGCCGTGGAGGTGTGCGTCATCGTGTCCGCATAGCCGTTCAGGCACCCTGCCAGCTGTAAAAGCCCCTGGGAAGCGCTCGCCACCTGATTCGAACTTTGTGCCACATCCGCGAGCATGTTCCGAATCTTGTCCATGAGCTTGTTGAACCAGGAACAAAGCTCGCCGATCTCGTCGCTGGATTTGACTGCCAGACGGTCGGTCAGATCGGCCCTGTCCTCCGTGATGTCGATGATGCGCGTCTTCATCAGGGAGAGCGGACGAATGATAAGACGCATGAGCACAACAGAACTGATCAATCCGGCAGCCACAAGCACCACCGCCATGAGAGCCAGGATATAGAACCCCACGTCGCGGATCGCCGTGGTCCAGGCAGACGCGTCAAAGGCATAGACCAGTACGCCGACCTGTCCGCCCGCGTAATCCCTGACCGGAAAAGCGGCCAGCGCCATATCCCCGAATCTTTCGTAAACGGTGCCCTGCTGCCCTTGCAGCAAAAATTCCGGGGTCACGAGGCCCTCGACCCGGCCGTCCTCGGTGGGTGTGACCAGAACGAATTTGTCGCCGACCAGAGGATTCTTTTCCGGATTTTGCAGGGCCGTGGCCACGGACAGATTCGCAGCGTTCATATACACGACCATGCTTTGTCCTGCCCCGGAAGCAGCCCCCGCGATGACCGATTCGAAGGATTCAAGAGTCTCGACCGATCCCAGCTGCTTTCCGCTTGCATCCACTACCGGAGCGATGCCGCGGATGGCGAACCCGCCGCTGCCGACTTCGATACCCTTGATAGGCTTGCCGTTGGTGTTGACCTGCACGACCGTCTCCCTGAAAGCGGTCAGATCATCGGAGATGTCGACCCACTCCCCGCCGCGCTTGGTCTGCTTTTCCCTCCACAGGCGCACGAGGCTGCGCGCCTTGGGCAAATGAAAATGCAATTGCATGGCCTTGCCCGAGACGCTCTTGAATCCGGCCAGGTCGTCTTCAAGCAACCGCCGCAACTCATCCCGGGCCTGCTGCAGCAGGGGGTCCGCTTCATTATCAATATTGCCTAGATGGGCCAACTCAAAGGCCTGCACCACATCCGTCCGCCTGGAAAAAAGCGCTGCCTTCTCAAGCCCCTGATTCGCCAGTGTCGTGATGGCGGTGTCCACCTCACGCGATTTTTCCTCGGCGATGGAGCGCAACAATTGCCCCTGAAAATCAGTCAACTGGGAACGGATGAGTAGTCCGCCTGCAATACCCAGGACAACCACCGAAACAAAAAGCGGAAGGACGAATTTCGATCTGAGCTTCATATAACACTCCAACTTGTTGATTTGAAAACAAGCTTTACCAGCAAGTAGTCCTGCATAACCCAGCAATCCGAGGACTTCAACATTTCGTGCTGATTTAAGTCGTATTGATGAAATATTTTTTTGTAGCGCTTTAAAAATTTGACACTCAAAATATTTTTCAAAAAAAACGCCCCTGCACTGCACTCAGTCCAGGGGCGTCAGGATGACAAATAAAAATACAGATTACTTCTTGCGTTCCAGGCACAGCGCATGCGTTGTGCAAGCTGTCACGCAGGCCGGCTCCATACCGGCATCAAGACGGTCCATGCAATAATCACATTTTCCGACAATATTCTCTTCCTCGTGCAAAACAGGGATGTTCCAGGGACATGCCGCAATGCAGGATTCGCATCCGATGCACAATTCCTTGATCACGTAGACCAAACCATCGGACTCGCGGCGCACCATGGCCTCCGTGGGGCACGCAGCAACGCAGGCGGGATCGTCACAGTGATAACAGCTGCGAAAAGAGGCCTTCATCACGATCTTGCCATCTTTAAGCTCCGGCTTGCCAGAGGTGTGCACAGCGTATTTGATTCCAACAGGATTATTATTCTTTACTTTGCAGTGCACTTCACAGGCCTTGCAGTGAATGCAACGCTTCTTGTCCAGTTTCATTCTGTAATTGCTCATCGCTGCCCCCTAGATTTTGCGCACGCCGACAAAGTGTTCCTGCATGGAGAGACATCCACCACCCTTGTCCCAGCATTCCAGACCGCCGGGCATGAGTTCCTGGTCGGCCGCGCCCTTGCCTATGGCTCTCGATTCCACCGGCAGCTTGTGCCCGAACCCGTGAACCATGAACAGGGCCTCCGGATGCACGCAATCCGTCACAAATGCGCGGATTCTGCCGCTTTCGCCCCTGACCGAGAAAACCTCGACCATGTCGCCGTCGGCAATGCCCATTTCGGCGGCACGGCTGGTGTGAATCCAGGCCACGTTTTCGGGCATCTGTTCGGCCAGAAGAGGATTGTTGACCGTGTGCCCCTGGGTGTGCACGCCGACCCGGCCAAAAGCGATGCGGAACATCCCCTGCGGCGGATGAGCAGGAGAAGCGTAGGGAGGCAGGGTGTCATGTCCGACCTTGGCCCATTTGCCGCTCGACATCTCGATCTTGCCCGAAGGCGTGGGCAGCGTGATCTCGGACATGGGGCGGTAGAGGGGCTTGTCGGCCAATTCCACGAAACCCTTGGCCTGAAAATCCTCGATGCTCACGCCGGTGTCCTGAAGCTGGTAGTTCCAGAGATCCTCGATGGTATCAAAGGCCAGTGGATCAAGGCCCAGCCTCTTGGCCAGGCCGCAGATGATTTCCCAGTCGGCTCTGGAATCAAAGGTTGGCTCCTGTGCCCGGTGACGGACAAAGAACTGGGGCTTGAGACCGGCCTTGCCGGCGATGATGCTCTCGCGCGCCAGATAGGTGGACAAGGGCAGGACCACATCCGAATTCCAGGCCGTGTCCGACCAAGAAAAAGTGATGCTGACCAGAAGGTCGAGTCCGGCCCATTTTTTCTTCAAGGCCTCGGGATCGGGCATGGCCATGAGCGGATCGTGGCGAAAGCAGAGATAGGCTTTGACGGGATACGGCTCGCCCGTGACTATGGCGTCGTAGGCAAGATTGACAAGGCCCGGGCCTCCGTCGAACTGCGGGTATTTCCAACCCACGCCGTCGGCCCGCTTCTCCTCGGGCTTGGGGAAAAGATCGACCAGCTTCTTGAGGCCCTTGCGCCCCACTTCCTTGGCCGCGTTGACGAAGGGCAGGCCGCCCTTGGCGCCGATGGAGCCGAGCAGTGCGTTGATGATGTAGGCCGTGCGGCAGACCTGAAAGGAATCGTTGTAACGGGCGACCATCCAGCCGGGATGCCAGACCACGCTTGGCGCCGCAGCGGACAGCTGGCGGGCCAGGTCGACAATGGCCTCGGCCGAAGCTCCGGTCTCTGCGGCGGCCCACTCGGGCGTGTAGGGCTTAACGAACTCCTTGAGCTGCTCAAACCCGTCCACGAATTGCTCGACGTATTCCTTGTTGTAGAGCCCTTCGTAAATGAGCGCGTGAATGACGCCAAGGTTGAAGCCGTAGTCCGTGCCGGGGCGGATGAGAAAAAAGTTGTCGGCCTTGCTCGCACTCACGTTGCCGCGGATGTCGATAACGGTCAGCTTTGCGCCCCCGGCGATGCCGTCCAGGGCAGCGTTGACTTCGGCCACGTTAATGGCTTCCATGATGTTGCGGGTCTGGAGGATGATGTGCTTGGCGTTGCGCAGGTCGTAAGCCACCATCTTGCGGCCCACGCCGATGACGGACTGCGCTCCGTGCTGCACGTTGCGGGCGCAGGATGCGTCATGATTGCAGTAGTTGGGTGACCCGATGCCGCGCATGAACGCCTGATGCAGATCCGGAAAGGGACCGCCGCGGTCGCTCCACAGCACCGAACGGGGCCCGTGCTCGGCCATGATTCCCTTGAGCCTGTCGGCCACGTAGTCCAGGGCTTCATCCCAGGACACAGCCCGCCATTTGCCTTCGCCGCGTTCACCGACCCGGATGAGCGGGGTCTGAGGCTTTTCCGGATCCTGCTCCAGGGCGATACCGGCCGCTCCGCGGGCGCAAAGGCCCTTCTTGAGCGGAGAAAATTCATTTCCCTGGATGCGAACAGCCTTGCCGTCCTGCACATCCACCTGGATTGGGCAGCGCACGGTGCACATGCCGCAGACACTGAACACTGATTTTGTTGCCGTCATGGCCATCTCCCGCTGATAAGGCGCGAAACCCGAAACCGGACCCCGCTGATGGTTATTCAATATGATTGTTTGCCACTACCTGCAGACGGGGGTCTAGGAAAACTCACCCCGATAATGCGCTCTTTTTCACAATCATCTCCTGGACCAGTCGTCATACAGGCCTCCTCCATTTCGACGCTTGTATCAATTTCGCATAACTCACCCGCATCCGTCCGCCTGAATCCTGCCCTTGGCGCCGACTGATGCAAATCAGGATAATCGCCAAAAACATGCCCCGATCTATTTATCGTTCACGGGAAGCTTTGTGTCGATCAGGGTCAATCCTCGCACCTTTTCCAGAAAATCGTTCCGGCGCACATCGTCCCGTTCCTCCCCCGGGCGCAGGGTCGAGACGACGAGACGGCCGACGACGGCCCGTCCTTCCCCGCCATCCGGCAAAGCCGTGCGCACTCCCCACAGGTTGTGCAGCATCAGTACTTCGCCCCTTCCGTCCGTTCCAAGATAGAGACCAATATGACCCGGCAGCCAGACAAGGGAGGCAAACGGCACTCCCTGAGTGCGGATGACATGAAGCTTGGAGTTTACATCCAACCCTTCGAGGGCGACCAGCTCTCCTCCATGTTTTGCCTGTTGCGACGAATTGCGCGGCAGCCATATGCCAAAAGGCAGAAACAGATCGCGCATGGTGGAGGAACAGTCCCGATTTTCGAACATCCCGCCCCACCCGTACAACTGCCCGGCCATGGCGTCGGCCAGTTCCGCCACGGAGCGTGAAGTCAGCGGAAGAGGCATGCGCGACGCCTGCAGATAGCCAAGCTCGGCCAGAGCCACTTTTGCCCATCCCGATGCGTCCCTGACAGGAACCTTGACCATGAAGCCCTGTCCGCTGCGGGAATGCAGGGGAAAGATGGCTCCGATATGGGTCTGCCCCAGAAACATGCCCTGTCCGAGCAGCGAAGTCTCGTCCTTGCGCAGGGCCACCATGGCCTTTGATTCATATTGCGCGCAAAAATTCCCGTCCGCCAGCGCAACGTCCTCACTGCGCACCCATCCATTGGCGAAGGCCGTCTCGACGTAATACCAGGCTCGGTCCAGGGACGCATGGCTGATAAAAACAGGCGTGCCCATCCATACGGCGGTATTTTGAAAATAGTCGAACGGAAAACCTTCGCCGGCTCTTTTCGGATCCAGAAAGAATGGACGATTCGAGGGCAGCACACGCATGGCGGTGTTGCGGACGATGATGGCCGAGGCGCTCATGGATGGATAGGTGGGCAGATCCTGCAAGGCCACGACATGCACCCACCTGTCCTGTGGGTACGGCTGCAGGTTTTCGGCATAACCCTGCTTGGACCCGAAGCTGCGCACGCCCCAGGAAATATCCTTGGCGGACAATGACGCGCGCACCTGCTTCCACGGCGCAAAAAAACGCTCCAGGGCAAGATCGTGCAGGGCGACCTGCTTCGCCGGAGCCATGAGTGACTGATCCGAAACCTGTACGGCGAGGCTTGCCCGCTGCGGTACGTCAAGGACGATTTCCGCAAGCAGGGCCGGACCCAGAGGAGTCTCTTCCTCCTCCACCGCCACAAGCCCGGGGTCCGGTTTGATCTCGGGCAGGGGCTTGCCGGCACAGGCGCTCAGGAGCCCTATGAGAACAGCCACCCACATCCCGAGTAAAAGGCTGCGCAAAAGTCTTTTCATGTTTCCTGACCCATGTTGATAAACAAAAATCATCCCGCCGACACCCGCCTGCAAAACTCCCCTCTTTCCCGCTTCGCCGCGCTCAATACACCTTGCGCCGCGAAAAGCCCTTGCCGATGACGTTGAACGTGTTCTCGAAAATTACGAAAGCCTCGGGATCCAGGGTAAAGATCAACTCCTCGAGTTTTTTCTGTTGTACGTTGTTGACCACGGTCATGACCACCTGCTTGGGCTGCCCGGTGTATCCTCCGCGTCCTTCAAGCAGGGTCACGCCACGGTTGGCGCTCTTGATGATGGCATCAGAAATGGCCTGGGCATGATCGGAGATGATGAACACAAGCTTGCGCTGGTTGAACATGCTCAGGACATAATCCATGATCTGGCTCGTCACGAAAACCATGATCAGGGAATAGAGCACCATGTCCGTCTCCAGCAGCGAGAAGCTGACCGTGAACAGAACCGCGTTGAACAGGAAGCTGACCTGGCCAATGCGGAACCCGAAGCGCTGATGCAGGAGGATGCCGAGGATATCGAGGCCGCCGGAGGACCCGAGGGAACGCATGCTGATGCCTGCCCCCGCGCCGAGTATGGCGCCTCCGGCAATGGCCGCGAGCAGGGGGTCATGCACGGGCAGGGTGAAGGAGATGACCTCCATCCAGCCCGTGATGGCGCACATGCCGTAGGCCGTGTACAGCACGAATCTGCGGCTGATCATGATCCAGCCGATCAGGGCGATGGGGATGTTCATTATGAAGAGCCACAGCCCTGGGGTCAGCATTTCCGAAAAATAATAGACCAAAAGGGCGATGCCCGACACGCCGCCGGTGACGAATCCGTGCGGCACGGCCACGGACTTGATGGACATGGCGACAAGAAAGCTGCCCACGGTCAGTAGAAATATGTTCCACGGGATGGAATAGGTGTAGAGACGAAGCTTGGTGTTCATGAATGCCAACATGCCGCGTTTAACGAAAATGTCCAGCCTTTTGCAGGTACAGCGCCATGACAAACCCCTCATGCCGTCGCACGGGCGTACGAACCTCTTCTTGTCCTGCCGCCCTCCCCTGCGCTACGTTACCGCAAATCCACCTTCGGAGCACACCATGAGCATCAAAATTGCCACGCATATCGATTTCGCGGCCATGACCCAGATTTTCACACAAGCCGAGCGCAAGGGGCGAGACCTCCTTTACGAGCACGAGGTTTACAGCCTGCTGCGAAACCTGGGCTCCGAGACGCCTCCGCGCAGCCTCCTGCTCCTGGCCGGAACCCGGCCCTCGGACGAGGAACTGCTGGCCCTTCCCGGAGAAAGGGTCGTGCTCAAGATCGTCTCGCCCTACATCGTGCACAAGAGCGACGTTGGCGGCGTACGTATCATCCCCAAGCATCCCGACAAGATCCGTTCGACCTGGCGGCGCATGATGTACGAGGTCGCCGAAAACTACGCAGACCGCATCGAACGCCGCCCCGCCCATGCCCCGACGCACTATCAGGGGCTGACCGGCGACGCGCTGGTCTCGGCCATCTCCCAGGACATCCAGGGCGTGCTCCTGGTGCAGTTCATCCCCCCGGACGCCACCTCTTTCGGCAACGAACTCATCGTCGGCCTGCGTGCCACACGCGAATTCGGCATGGTTCTGACCGCCGGGGTGGGCGGAACGGACACGGAGCTTCTGGCCGACAATTTCCGCAAGAACCGCAGCATCGTCTCGGCTTCGACCGAACTCAACGACGGCGAGTCCTTTTTCGAGCTCTTCAGGCGCACCGTGGCGTACAAGGTCCTGGCCGGAAAGACGCGGGGCCAGAAGCGCGTGGTCGCCGACGAGCAGCTCATCGAGTGCTTCTCGGCCTTCATCCAGGTCGGAAACTTCTTTTCACCGACGGCCAAGGACGCTCCCTTCGTCATCGACGAACTGGAAATCAACCCTTTCGCCTTTTCAGACTTCATGATGGTGCCCCTTGACGGGATGTGCCGCTTTTCGCTGCCCCAAAAGACGCTGGCCGCCCCAAGGCCCGTGGAAAAGATCCACACCCTGCTGCACCCGGCCCGCATCGGCCTGATCGGCGTGTCCACATCCCGGCAGAACTTTGGTCGCGTCATCCTGCAGAACATCCTGGCCCATGGTTTTCCTGCGGACAGGATAACGGTCATCCACCCGTCCGCCACCAATATCGACGGGGTAGTCTGCGCCAGGGAGCTGTCAGCCCTCAGCGAACCGGTTGACCTCTTTGTGGTAGCCGTGGCGGCCGAACACCTGCCGGAGCTGATCGAAGAGATCATGAGCTGCAAAAAAGCCGCGTCCGTACTGCTCATCCCGGGTGGCCTTGGCGAAACGCAGGACAGCAAGGCCATGGCCGAGAAGATCATGTCCTGGATCGATGACGGTCACAGGCAGGGTGATGGACCCGTTTTCCTGGGCGGCAATTCCATGGGGGTCATTTCCCACCCAGGGAATTACGACACCTGGTTCATCCCCGAAAAAAAACTTCCCAAGGGGCGGGGACAGCACCATCGCAACTCCGCCTTCATCAGCCAGTCAGGAGCGTTCATGGCCACACGCATGAGCCGCGCCCCGGAGCTGGACCCCGCCTACCTGATCTCCATCGGCAACCAGAACGACCTGACCCTGGGCGACTTCATGGCCTACTTCAGGAGCCATCCGGACACGGACGTGATCGGAGTCTACTGCGAAGGATTCAACGATCTCGACGGCGTGCACTTCACCCGCGCCGTGCGGCAGGCTGTCCTGTCCGGCAAGGAGGTCATCTTCTACAAGGCCGGCCGCACACCCGAGGGCAAGACCGCCACGTCGAGCCACACGGCGTCCCTGGCCGGCGACTACACGGTCTGCGAATCCTGCCTGACCCAGGCCGGGGCCATGGTGGCCAGATCCTTCAACCAGTTCACCGAGCTCTACATGCTGGCCAAGGGGCTGCATGGCAAAACCATTGCCGGAAACCGCTTGGCCGCTGTTTCCACGGCCGGGTACGAGGCGGTGGGCATGGCCGACAACATTACAACCGATGACTTCGAGCTGCGCATGGCCGCATTCCGTCCCGCAACGAGACAGCGCATCTCCAAGGCCCTGGAGGCCTGCGGACTCGACAGGCTGGTCGAGGTCAAGAATCCGCTGGACATGAACCCGGCGGCTACCGACGCACTATTCACGGAGGTCGTGGACGCGCTGGCGGCGGATCCGGGAGTGGACCTGGCCGTCATCGGCATGATCCCGCTCACGCCGTCCCTGTCCTCCCTGGACATGGACGCCAGCCAGAACATCGCAGAACGCATCGGCGCCATTGCTCGTCACAGCGCCAAGCCCATCGTGGCCGTGGTCGACGGCGGGGAGATGTACAACCCCTTCGCGGCCATGCTGCGCGAACGGGGCATGCCTGTCTTCAGGGATGCTGACCGGGCTGTCCGGGCCCTTGGGCTGTATGTCCAGGCCAGGCTCGGGGCGGAAAACCTGCGTTGCAGGAGAGGAGGGAATGTCGAAGGAAAAAAGGCTAGTCCTCTGCGCTCCGGCGCAGATTCTTGAGGCGTGACTGCCTGGCCTTGGACGCCAGACGTCTCTCCTTGGAAGCCTTGGTGGGTCTGGTGGCCCGGCGGGGTTTGGGGCGCACGGCAGCCTGGGCCACCAGATGCGCCAGACGCTCCAGGGCTGCCTTGCGGTTGGCCTCCTGGGTACGATGGGACTCGGCCCTGATGACCAACTCCCTGTCCACGGTGACACGCTTTCCGGCCAGGGCTTCGAGGCGGGCCATCCCGTCTTCGTCAAGTCCTCGAATCGCGTCCAGGTGAACGCGCAGGCGCACGGCGGTCGCCACCTTGTTCACGTTCTGGCCGCCGGGACCGGAGGAACGGATGAATTCAAGGCGGATGTCCTCGTCTTCGATGTGTACGCGGGGTGTGATGAACATGGGGAGTGGATAACGAAAATGTGGAGGTTTCGAAAGCGAAAAGGGCAGCCTGGACCGCCCTTTTCACGCTTCATGCCGTTGCCTGAATCAGCCGCAGCTTCCGCCGCAACCGCAGGATGAGCAACCGCCCCCGCCCTCGGGGAAAACCATGCTCGATTCCACGGTAAAACCCATGTTCTGGTCAAAGAGGACCGTCATGGGTTTGGCCTGCTCGTACAGGTCTGCCTCGACCAGAAAGGAATACCCTTCCACGTCGAAGATCTGATCATTGTCTTTCTTCTCGTCCAGGGCCAACCCGAGACGGGCTCCGCCGCAGCCGGAAGCCATGTATATGCGAATGGGTTCCTTGTCCTTGCCGCCGAAATGCTCATCCAGCTGCGCCTTTGCCGCCGGTTGGAGAGTAAACATAGATGCCTCCTATAGTTTGAATAGGTATTTCTTTAATCCAGCCAAACCGGATGTCAACACCCTACCATCGCTGAAGATCCGAATCCGGCGCGATCCTGGGCAGGCTGCCACCCGAAAGGATAAAAAAAGCGGACCCGGGGTCCGCTTTCAAGGAATGCAATGCGCTTGCAATCAGCGCATCAGATAAAAACCGAGATCACTGTCGTAGCTTTTCTGATCTGCGAACTGGCACCCGACAAATCGATCGCTCAGATATTTGACCCGGGTCAGCCGGCTGACTTCGGTTCGCCGCGCATCGTCGAGGCGGAAACGGACCCTGATCAATGCCCCCCGGACCAAACGATGGGAGAGCAACGTCGTGAAACCGATACCGTTCAGGGACACGTTTTCGAGCAGAAAATCACCGCTCTCACCCGTATCGGGATTTTCGAACCGTCCGGCCAGTTGCACGTTCTTGCGGTAATACTGCCTGCGCTCCATGGCCTGCTTTTCCTCGTTCAGCAGCAGCACCAGGTTGGCAGCAACGTTGCGGAACTTGCGAAAACCCCTGGTCGCGGTCTTGCTCGTGTCGCAAATCCCAAGCAGCGGTGCTATGTCCTCCTGGACGCCGGAAACGACATCCAGCCCCACGGAAAAATAAGGCATCTGTCTGGCGGCGCTTTGCTGGGCGATCTTGGCGTTGATGCGCTGGCTGACGTCGAGAGCGGCAGGCTTGGCCGTATTGGGCATGATCACCGCGAACCTGTTCGATGCGATGCGGCACGGCACATCGACCTTGCGCACCTCCTCACCCAGGACCGTGGCGAGCATCTGGATGATCTTGTCCACGCTCGACGGGCCATATTCCTCGTTGAGCCTGCGCAAATTGTCGATCGTCACCATCAGCACGCTCGACGGAGTTCCGTAACGCTTGCAGACTTCGATCTCGCGTTCCATGTAGCGATCGAAGGTCCGCTTGTTCGGCAGGCCTGTGAGCTGATCCGTTTCGGCCATGCGCCGCATGGCCTGAAAATAGTATGCCCGCTCCAAAGCCACGGAAGTGACCTCCGCGATGGCCGAAAAATCCACCTGCTGCCGCTTGGTGAAGGGTTCCCCGTGCTGGGTGTCGATGAGCTCCAGCACTCCGTAGACCATATCCCCACTCTTGAGCGGCACGGCCATGACCGTTGAGCACCCCTTGGTCTTGGCTGTCAGAAATTGCGCAGTGAACCGGGGATCCTGCGCAGTGTCCTCGATGAGCAGGGCTTCTCCCGTCTCGGCGACCCACCCGGCCAGTCCCGTGCCCTTTCGCAACTTCTTGCCTCTGACCAAATCAATTTTATCACCCACAACGTGGTTGAAAGTCAGGTCGCCGGTATCAGGATCAACAAGCAAAAACGCCAAGTGCTTGGGAGAAAAAAAACTCTCCACATGGGTGCAGATTTCTTCCAGTGTTTTTTGAATGCTAGTTCGATGCGAAAGTCCCCGGGAAATTCCGAGGAGGACGTTTATGCATGAAGAAGGGGTAAGCGGCTCCATCTTGGGCTCCTGCTGATGAGCTAGAATACATCTCTATGTACAGCTTCCATTACTTGGAGAAAAAGCAGGAATTTGTCAAATATCTTGAATTTTGCAGACAACCACACTCATATCGCGGGTTTTCGCCCATGATTCCAACGCAGACAACGTCGCAGGGTAGGGATGGCCGATAGCCACTGCCAGCCCGGTGCGCCTGGCAAGGCTCTCTGCTTTTTTGAGCTGTAGCAGGATTGCGTGCTCCTTGGCCGTATTGTCGATAAAGATGTGCCGTCTGTAGTAACGCAAGCCCAGAGTCTTGCTCACGTCGCGCACGCAACTCCTGGGCGTGGTCAGGCTGTCCACAAAAAACTTCCCTCTCCCCTGCAGATGACCGAGCACCACGGCCATGGCCTTTTTGTCCTGGGTCAGACGTGAACCCATGTGATTGTTGACGCCGTCCACTTCCGGCAGACGCGCCAGATTGTCGGCCAGGGTCTGTTCCAGAACGGCCGGAGTCATGTTCACGCGCAAGGTTCCGGGACCTGAATTAGCCGACTTGGGATAGCCTTCCGGTTCGCAGGGGAGATGCAAAAGCAGCTCAAGATCTTTCTGCCGGGCCAGTTCGGCCACCTGACGCGCCTTGGTGTTATGAGGCAGAACCGAAAAGCTGACCTCAAATGGCAGGCCGGCCAGCCGGTTGGCCACGGCCATGCTCTCGCCCAGATCATCGATGATGATGACAAGCCTCGGAGCTTTTACCGTCTGAACTTCCGGAGGGGCCTCGGGAACCAGGGAAAGGGGGAGAAAAATGTGGTGGGTCGGCTCGCCCAGGATGGAGATCTCCAGGTCGCGCGGATTGTTGTCCACGGTCTTGAGGCTGAAGCCCGGCCCAAGCTGATCCAGATTTCTCTTGAGCTCAGCCAGAAAGGGAAAAACTTCCTGTCCCAGGTTGATGGTCAGGTTCTGATAATAGAATTCCTGACCTCCATGACGCCTGAGTTCCACCGTCCTGTGACGCATGAGGCTCTCGGATCCGCCCTGGGCTGCCAGCCCCTTGAGTACGGCCAGATCGACACGGCGGACCTTGGCGTCAAAATCGTCGATCTGGGCTTCGTATACCAGCCTCTGGTTCTTTTGCGCCGGGACGTCCCTGACGGAGGGCTGCTTTGACCGGGGCTCCTTGCTGCCTTGCGCGACAGGTCCTTCTGGAGCCTTGTGCGCGACCGGCGACTGAACGGTCCCGGGCTTGCTCGGAGCATTCTTGAACGGCAGATGCATGGCCACGAAAAGCGTCAGGCCGGTCAAAAGGACGACGCAAATCCAGAGCAGGGATTTGAACAGCGAAAAGCCGGACGCCTTGGCAGCTGGCTTCTTTTTTTTCCGTTTTTTTGGGGGCATGGATATAAAAAGACGCGGGACGACAGGTGTCGCCCCGCGATGAGATGAGAATCAGTTGGTGATCTGCATGAAGCGCGGCAGGGATTTGACCATGCTCAGCCCTATGCGCAGCTGGTTGTCTCTGGCCAATGCTTCCTTGGCTTCAAGCTCTTCCGGATTCAGCTCCGTCTCCCCGTTGGGATTGTCCAGATGCTTGGAGAGGTTCGCCTCCCTGAAATCACGGGGCAGGGTTGCATCTTCGGCCGCGACCACGAAGGGAAGCTCCACGTCGGGGTCTATGCCCTCGGCCTGAATGGATCGGCCGTTTGGCGTGTAGTAGAGTGCAATGGTCAGCTTGACCGCCGAACCGTCGGACAGGGGCATGATGGTCTGCACGGAGCCCTTGCCGAACGTGCGCTCGCCGATCAGGATGGCCCGCTTGCGGTCCTGCAGGGCACCAGCCACGATCTCCGAGGCCGAGGCAGAACCGGAGTTGATGAGCACCACCACCGGGCAGGTCACGTCCGTCGACTGCCGGGAAGCCATCTCGTCCTTTCTGCTTTTGGGATCACGCCCCTGGGTGTAGACGATGAGCCCGTCGCGCAAAAAGGTGTCGGTCACGGAGATGGCCTGGTTGAGGAGGCCTCCGGGGTTGTTGCGCAGATCAAGGACTACGCCCTTTAACTCCTGCTTGGACGAATACTCGCGCAGTTTGCTGTGCATGTCGTCGGTGGTGTTGGCCTTGAAGTCGGTCAAACGCAGGTGCAGGTAGCCGGGCTCGAGTTCCTTGACCTTGACGCTGACCAAAGGAATCGTGCCGCGCACGATGGTCACTTTTTCCGGAGCCTGGGATTCCTTGTGCATGATGGTCAGCTCCACGGCCTCTCCCTTGGGGCCGCGAATCTTGGACACCGCCTCCTCAAGGGAGATGTCCATCGCCGAAACTCCGTTGATCTCAAGGATGATGTCACCGGCCCTGAGCCCTGCCTTGTCGGCGGGGGTGTCTTCAATGGGGGCGATCACGGTCAGGCGCTTGTCGCGGACTCCGATCTGGATGCCGATCCCTCCGAATTCACCCTGGAATTCTTCCTGCATCATCTTGAACTTGTCGAGATCGATATATGTGGAATGCGGGTCAATGGAATTGAGCATCCCCTCGATGGCCCCATGGATCAGATCCGTGCGGTCGACTTCCTGAACATAATTTTTTTCTATCAGATCCAGAACCTGGCTGAACTGCTTCAAGGCCTGATAATGATCGGTATCCCGAGCCTGGCTGGACGAGGCCGTGACGCAAAGGCCGGCCAGAAGAATCATCGTGCCAAGAAAATGGCTGAAACGCATGATATCCTCCCTGAGGGAATGGCGAGAAATTGTTGGAATCACTAAAAAGCGGGTAACGTGATGAAGTCCGGTCCGAAAAAATGCGAACCTTCTTTTCACCCCGATTGTAACCATTTTAAAGGATTAATGACTTTTTGCCTGTAACGCAATTCGAAATAAAGGCCTTCGCCCTTGGCGGCAGGATAAAATCCGCATACGCCGATCTGCTGTCCGCGTTCCACTTCCCGACCTACCGGGATGGGGGCGTCGGACAAAAAGGCATACAGCGAATAATAATCCTCGCCGTGGAAAACAATCACGACCTGCCCGAAGCCGCGCAACTGGTCGTTATGCACGACCTTGCCCCAGGAGACGCTGCGCACCGGCGTGCCGGCCGGCAAGGCCAGACCTATCCCGTTGCTGGCGGGATTCCCGTCAGGCGCGAAGGACACGACCCGCTTGCCCTTGGCCGGCCAGTTCAGCTTGCCCTGCAGTTTTGAAATCTTCTTGGAAGACTGCAGGCTGATCTTGTGGCGGATGCCGGCGATGGAACCCATCAGGTTCTGGATTTCCTTTTCGCTCTCCTTTTTCTTGACCCGCACCTCGGCAATCTGGCGTTCGTACTGCGTCCTCTTTTTTTCAAGCTCGGCCCTGGACGCCTTGATCTTGTCCAGCTTGGCCTCGGCCTGGGCCGCGCGCTGATCCAGAACGGACTGCTGGTCGGCCACAATCTGGCTCTGCCGCTCGATCTCCTCCCGCAAGGATTGCGCCTCGCCGTACAGGGCCGTCAGCCAAGCCTCCCGGCGATTGGCTTCGGCCCACTGCTCCACCGAGGCAAAGCCCTCTTCCTTGGCCGTCAGATAGATGGGCCACAGCGTTTGCATCAACTCCTGCAGGCGACCGGTGGTCTTTTCCCGTTCTTTAAGCAATGCATCAAGGCGCTCGGCGCCTTCGGACTGCTCTTTTTTAAGCGTGGCCAGCCCGTCTTCGAGCGTCTCAAGAGAGACCGCCGCCTGTTTGACCGAGCTTTCAAGCTTGGCCAGATCCTTGTGCAGGCTGCGTTCCTTTTCGGTCAGGCTCTGGATGGCTTTTTTCCGCTCGGCCAGCTGCCTGTTCTTGGCTGCCATCTCTTCTTCCAGAGAGGCAAAGCCAAGTGAGGCCGTGAACACAAGGCCTCCCAGGAGCATCAGGATGATCGCTAAAAAGCGCGGCTTGGGGCGGAATGACGGTCGATTCATGGGTGAGGGATGATGCTTTTTCCCACGCAGGTCAAGAGGCTGAACTCTTCCAGGAAGACGGCCAGAGGACAGCTCGCACATTTTCCCGCCTTCTTTGCACACCAACCCTTTCCCGTGCGCACGAGGAGGGCGTGGTATTCATTATATAACGCCACGTCCGGCGGCAGAACATCCATGAAAAACTCCCGCAGTTCCCCATACCCGATGTCTTCGGGAACAAGCCCGTGCCTTGACAGGATGCGGCGCGTATACGCATCGACCACAAAGGACGGCAGTCCCAGGGCGTAGAGGAGAATGGAATCCGCCGTTTCCGGCCCAATGCCGGAAACCTCCAGCAGGGCCGGACGCAGCTCTTCCATCGTCTCGCCCCGCAATCCGCTCATGTCCAGATTACAGGTCCTGTCCAGAAAATTCAGGAAATTGCGCACCCGCACCGCCTTGACCCGGAAGGCGCCGGCCGGCCGGATGAGCACCGAAATTTCCCCGTCGGTCAACCGGGCAAGGGCCCCGGGATCGAGCAGGCCGGATTTGCGCAGGTTGTGTATCGCCTTTTCCACGTTGGCCCAGGCCGTGTTCTGGGTCAAGATGGCGCCAAGAGCGATCTCGAAAGGCGTTTGTCCCGGCCACCACCTGCTTGGTCCCAGTTCGGCCGACATCGCCCGGTAGTAGCCAAGCAGCACGGCCTCCCGGTTCATGCGCGAAAGACGAGCAGGGTCCATTCCCCGGAGTATGAAATCGCAGGAGCCGCCAAGCCCTGGTCGACATAGGCCTGCACCACGCGATCCGCCTGCTCGCGCAGGATGCCGGACAGGATGAGCACACCCGGCCGGGCCAGGCGGGCACAGATGTCCTCGGCCATGTCGATGAGCGGATTGGCCAGGATGTTGGCCAGGATGCAGTCAAAGCGCTGCTCCGCCGGGATGTCCGTGACACTGCCGGTAGCGGGTTTGAAAGCGCCCTCCACCGCGTTCAGGGCGGCGTTTTCGTGGGCGTTGTCGATGGCCACCGGGTCGATGTCGAGGCCCTGGCCGATGAGCCCGAGCTTGACGGCGGCGATGCCCAAAATCCCCGAGCCCGTGCCCAGATCAAGAAAGGATTGCCCCTCCGTAAGGACTCCATCCGTCGCCAAGCGGTCCAGCGCCTCAAGGCACAGGGCCGTAGTCTGGTGATGTCCCGTCCCGAAAGCCATCTTGGGCTCGATCAGAATGGGCTCGGCCGCGCAGGGCTCGTCCTTGAGCCAGGCGGGCAGAACCACAAACCTGGATCCGATGGGGATGGGCGTGAAGTATTTTTTCCAGGCACTGGTCCAGTCCGCGTTATCCACGCTTGTGCTCTCCAGAATAATTTCCGGGCAGGCGGCCTGGAGAGCGGCCTCGGTTTCGGCGGACTGTTCCGGACGGTCGAAATGCACGGTCAGGCGGCGCAGGCCGTCCTTTGTACCGTCATCCTCCCAGCCCCAAGGGGTGTGCAGAAACAGCAGACCGGTGACAAGATCCTCGTTTTCCGGGGCAAAGGAAAGAGTAAGACGGGCGAGTTTGTTTGACATGTATAAACCTGATAACGGGATGCGCACCGTTGAAATTTGAAGTTTGAAAAAAGGGCCCGCTCCCGGTGAAAAAAGGGCCCATGAACGAAAACTCGGCAGAAACTAGCTTTTGGCCAGGATGGATTCCAGGGCCTGGCAGAACGCCTCCAACTCCTCCCTGGTTATGACCAGCGGCGGCAGCAAACGCAGCACTGTATCCTGGGTAAGGTTCAGGACAAAGCCCTGCTCGAGCAGCTCCTTCCAGACCTCGGCCCCGGGATGCGTCAATTCGATGCCGATCATCAGGCCGTGCACCCGCACCTCGACGATCTTCTCCGGGAGTCTGGTCCTGATTCCCTCCAGCCTTTCGCGCAGCCAGTCGCCCATGCGCGCGGCCCGGCCGCAGAGATCGTCGCGTTCGATGATCTCGATGACCTTGGCCGCCACGGCGGAGATGAGCGCGTTGCCGCCGAAGGTCGTGCCGTGGCTGCCCGGAGGAAAGCCCTTGGAGACCTCTTCGGTGCACATGACCGCACCCATGGGCAGCCCTCCGGCCAGGCCCTTGGCCACGGTAACGATGTCCGGGACGAGGCCCGCATGCTGATGCGCCCAGAATTTTCCAGTCCGGCCCACGCCAGTCTGGATTTCATCGACGATCAGCAGCACGCCCTTGGCGGCGCAAAGCTCGGCCAAACCGCGAACGTAATCCCCCGGCAGGGGTTTGACCCCTCCCTCGCCCTGGATCATCTCGATCAGCACCGCAGCGGTGCGCTCGTTCATGGCGGCTTCCATGGCCTTTAAATCGGCAAAGGGCACTGTGATGAATCCTTCGGGCAGCGGCCCGAACCCGGTCTTGATCTTGTCCTGGCCCGTAGCCGTCAAGGTGGCCAGGGTGCGGCCATGGAAAGACCCGCCAAGGGTGATGATCTCGAAGCGCTCCTCGCCCCGACCCTCGCGCATGTAGCGCCGGGCCAGCTTGATGGCGCCCTCGTTGGCCTCGGCTCCGGAGTTGCAAAAAAAGACCTTTTCCAGATGCGTGGTGCCAAGCAGCCTGTTGGCCAGGGCGACCTGCTCTTCCTGGTAGAAAAGGTTGGAGACGTGGATGAGCTTGCCGGCCTGCGCACGGATGACCTCCACCAGTTCAGGATGGGAGTGCCCCAGGTTGCACACGGCGATGCCCGCCAGAAGGTCGGTATAGACGCGGCCTTCGGGAGTGATGAGCTTGGTCCCTTCGGCCCGGCTTACGGCCAGGGGATAACGCGCATAGGTCCGGCAAAGAGCCGAGGCCTCGCCCTGCTTTATATCTTCGCTGTTCATGAAATTCTCCTTGCAAGTGAATTGGATCAGATCGTGCCGGTGTGCCCGAATCCCCCGGCGCCGCGCGCGGTTTCGGTAAGATCGTCCTGCGGAATGATTTCCGCGCGAACGACCGGCTGAAAAACGAGCTGGGCGATGCGCTGCCCCCGGGTCACGGTACGGGTCTGGTCCGAAGTGTTCAGGAGGCTGACCAGAATCTCGCCGCGATAGTCCGGGTCGATGACGCCGACTCCCTGGCTGACAACCAGGCCGTCCTTGGTGCCCAGGCCGCTTCGGGAATAGACAAAACCGGCCACTCCCGGCATCGTGCATTCCACGGCAATGCCCGTAGGAAAGCGAAACCTTCCCCCGGGGGGGATGGCGACCTCCGCTTCCGCCATACAAGCCCGCAGATCAATACCGGCCGACCCCGGAGTGGCATAGTTAAACTTCTCCGGCGGGCACGTTTCCGATAAAAAACGGACCTTGACCGGCATGGTGACAATTCCGGAACAGGGATTCATTTCTTCTCCTTGGCATGCTAACTTGCAACCCAAGCGCGCATGCAGGGATGCGTTACAAATTTATGACAGGGGGATTTATGCAACCATTGCATGTTTATACAGTTGTACCCAAGCTTCCGGAAAAACTTCTGCCGCTCAAGATGCTGGCGAGCAATCTCTATTTTTCCTGGCAGCATGAAATCGAGGAATTCTTTGCTCAGATAGACCGCGAATTATGGGAAAAAAGCGAGCACAATCCGATCTGGTTCCTGAACCATCTGCCTCAGAGCACACTGGAAGAACTGGGCGAGGATGAATTCTTTCTGGACCGTCTGTCAACCATTGCGGCGGGTTTCGAAAAATACATCTCCAAACGCGGCCCCATGACCGGACTCGATGCCCTGGAGAGCGGACCGGTAGTCGCCTATTTCAGCGCCGAATACGGCATCGCACAATGCCTGCCCGTTTATTCGGGAGGGCTTGGCGTGCTGGCCGGAGACCATCTCAAATCCGCCAGCGACCTGAACATTCCCCTGGTCGGGATCGGCCTTTGCTACCAGCGCGGATTTTTCCGCCAGTACCTGACTCACGACGGCTGGCAGCAGGAGCGCTATCAGCCCAACGACTTCGAGCAGATGCCCCTTTTTCCCGTACTGGACGAAGAAGGCCTGCCCCTTAAAGTGCGTTTCCAGATGCAGGGCAAACCGCTCTATTTCCGCGTCTGGCGGGCCGACGTTGGCCGCGTGCCGCTCTTCCTGATGGACACCAACATTTCCGAGAACACGCCCGAACGCCGGGAGCTGACCTCACAGCTCTATGGCGGCGATCTGGAAATGCGCCTCATGCAGGAGTACCTGCTCGGCATCGGCGGCATCAAGGCACTGGAGGCCATGGGCCTCTCTCCCCGGGTCATCCACATGAACGAAGGCCACTCGGCCTTTGCGGGTCTGGAAAGAATCCGCGTGCTCATGCAGGACCGCCACCTGTCCTTCGAGGCGGCCCTGGAACTGGTCGCCCAGAGCTCGGTCTTCACCACGCACACGCCAGTCCCGGCGGGAAACGACCGGTTCTCCCCGGACCTGATGGCCAGATACTTCCTGGAATATTCCGCGGATCTGGGGCTCTCCTGGAAGGTTTTCCTGGCCCTGGGCCGGGAAAACACGCGCGACGAAGCCGAGCACTTCTGCATGACGATCCTGGCCCTGCGCCTGTCCCGGTTCAACAATGGCGTAAGCCGTCTGCACGGCAAGGTCTCGCGCAAGATGTGGGCCAATGTCTGGTCGCAGTACCCCGAAGAGGATGTGCCCATCACCTGGGTCACCAACGGCATCCATTTCCCGACCTGGGTGGCGCCTGAGATGTCCGTCCTCTATGACCGATTCCTCGGCCAGTCCTGGCGCGAAGACCCGGACTGCGAGCGGGTCGGCGAAAAATTCGGCTCCATCCCGGACATCGAGTTGTGGCGCGCCCACGAACGCCTGCGGGAACGCCTGGTCGATTTCGTGCGACGCAGGCTGCAGCAGCAGATCATGTCCCGGGGCGGCCGCAGCTGGGAACTTGAAGTGGCGGACAATGTCCTCAATCCCGAGGCCCTGACCATCGGCTTCGCCCGTCGTTTCGCGTCCTACAAGCGCGCCTACCTGCTTCTGAAGGACGATGACCGCTTGAAACGCCTCGTCACGGACCCTGCCCGCCCGGTACAGTTCGTCTTTGCCGGCAAGGCCCACCCCCGGGACAACGAAGGCAAGAAAATCATCCAGGAGCTCATCAGCCTCTGCCAGTCCCCGGAGTGTCGCGCGTCCATGGTCTTTCTGGAGGACTATGACATGCAGGTCGCCCGCTATCTGGTTCAGGGCTGCGACATCTGGCTCAACAACCCGCGTCGCCCCCTGGAAGCCTGCGGCACCAGCGGCATGAAGGCCATGGCCAACGGCGTCCTGAACCTGAGCACCCTCGACGGCTGGTGGGACGAGGCCTGGAGCCCGGACAACTCCGTAGGCTGGGCCATCGGCAACGCCGAGGAATATGACGACGTTGAGTACCAGGACTTCGTGGAGAGCCAGACCCTCTACAACATTCTCGAAAAAGACGTCATCCCGCTCTTCTATGACCGAGTGCAGGGCTCCTTCCCCAGACGCTGGGTGCAGAAGATGAAACAGGCCCTCAAAACCCTGGGTCCGGTCTTCAACGGACACCGCATGGTCGAGGAATATTCCAAGCGCGCCTACCTCCCGTCCAACATCAGCTACGGCAAACTCACGGCCAACGAATACCGTCCGGTCATGGAACTGGCCGAGTGGCGCATGAACCTGCTCACCCACTGGGGGGAACTCGACATCCGCAACGTGCAGTGCGTCACGGCCCATGAGATGTTCGTCGGTGAAAATCTGGAGGTCAGCGCCGAGGTCAAGGTCGAGGGCCTTGGCATCCAGGACATCCGCGTGGAAATCTACACCGGCCCCCTCGATCACACCGGCAAGTTCGCAAACCGGTCCACCTTTCCCATGAGCCCGGACGAACGCACCGCTGACGGCTGGTACGTCTATCGCGGCAAGGCCATGCCCATGGCCACGGGCAAGTTCGGTTTCACCGTGCGCATCCTGCCGCATCATCCGCTGCTGCGCGACGCGCACAGCCTAGGGCTGATCTTCTGGGCCGACAAACCCGAACCTCAACCGCAAGGCTAGAAGGATGGCCAAGAAAATCGATCGGGCCGACGTGGTTCTGGCCGAACAGGGGCTGGTCGAGAGCCGCGAAAAGGCCAAACGGATGATCATGGCCGGACAGGTACTCCTGCTCCAGGGCGAGGCCCGGACCCCCGTGGCCAAACCCGGGCAGCAGATTCCCCGCGATGCGCGCCTTGAGATCAAGGAGGCGGAACGTTTCGTGTCCCGCGGCGGCTACAAGCTGCTCACGGCCCTTGAGCATTTCGCCCTGGACGTGAGCGGTATGGTCGCTCTGGACGCCGGAGCCTCCACCGGCGGCTTCACTGACTGCCTGCTGCAGTTCGGGGTCACGCGTGTTTACGCCGTGGACGTGGGTCACGCCCAGTTGCACTGGAAGCTGGTCACCGACCCGCGCGTCGTCAACCTGGAGCGGATCAATCTGCGCCACGCCTCCGCCGACCTCATTCCCGAAAAGGTGGATCTTGTAGTGGCCGACTGCTCTTTTATCTCCCTGCGGCTGATCCTGCCCCCCTGTCTGCAGTTTCTAAAGGACACAGGGCAGATCCTGGCCCTGGTCAAACCGCAGTTCGAGCTTGGACCCGAGCACGCGATCAAGGGCGTGGTCCGCTCGGAAGAGTTGCAGCTCAAAGCCGTGGCCGAAGTGCAGGACTTTGCCCGGGAGGAGCTCGGCCTGCACGTTCTGGGCTCCGTCGCGGCGGGTATCAAGGGGCCCAAGGGCAATCAGGAATACCTGCTCCATTTGCAGCGCTGACTTCGGCCTTTGCCAAGAGAGGCCGATGCGGGTACAGACCGCGTTCATCTTCAACACCTCAACCAAATTCGAGCCCATGCCTGACAGATTCCTGACCGAAGACCGCAAAACCAGACTCAGATCCGTACTGGCAAAGCGCCAGCCCGACCTGACGCTTGTGCTGAACAACATCCACGACCCGCACAACGTGTCCGCCATCCTGCGCAGCTGCGACGCCTTCGGCGTGTTCGGCGTGCACCTTTATTACACCAAGGAAAAATTTCCATCCCTGGCCAACAGCTCCTCGGGCTCCGCCAAGAAATGGATCGACCTGACCCGCCACCGCGAAGCCGGGACCATGGTCCAAGGGCTGCGCGACCGGGGCATGCAGATCGTGGGCACGGGCTTCAGCCCCACGGCCAGGCCCATCATGGATATCGATTTCACCAGACCCACGGCCATCATTCTCGGCAACGAGCACCGGGGCATGGACCCCGACGTCAAGGTTCATGTGCCGGACGAGATCTACATCCCCATGTTCGGCATGGTGCAGAGCCTGAACGTGTCCGTAGCTGCGGCGACCATCCTCTACGAGGCCATGCGCCAGCGCCTGGCCGCCGGGATGTACGACCGGAGCCCTCTGGACGCTGACGAATTCGAGAACGTATACGCCGACTGGTGCAAGCGAGGCAAAGACTACTAGCCGGGCCGGGCCCGAGGAGAACCCATGGCGGGAAACACTTTCGGCAGCATCTTCAAATTGACGACCTTTGGTGAATCCCATGGCCCGGCCCTGGGCGGAGTGGTGGACGGATGTCCCGCCGGGGTCGCCCTTTGCGAAGCCACCATCCAGACTGAGCTCGACAGGCGCAGGCCCGGCCAGGGCGGCCTGGCCGTCACCGCCCGGAGCGAGCCGGACCGCATCCGTCTCCTGTCCGGAATTTTCGAGGGTCTGACCACGGGCACGTCCATCGGCTTTGCCATCGAGAACACGGACCAGCGTTCGCACGACTACGGTGAGATAAAAGATGTTTTCCGGCCGGGTCACGGAGACATGACCTATCAGGCCAAGTACGGACTGCGCGACTATCGCGGCGGAGGCCGCTCCTCGGGCCGGGAGACCGTCTCCCGCGTGGCGGGCGGAGCCATTGCCGGGGAGTTTTTGCGGCCTCTCGGAATCACTGTCCGGGCCGGCGCAGTGGAGCTTGGCGGCATCGCGGCGGAAAACATCGACATGGAAGGCGCAGAGCGCCGGCTCTTCTTCGCGGCCGACGACAACGCGGCCCTGCGCTGGCAAGAACTGGTCAGGGAGGTCGTGGCGCAAGGCGACACGCTGGGCGGCATCGTCGAGATTCGCGCCCTGGGCGTGCCTGCGGGGCTTGGCGAACCGGTCTTCGACAAGCTCGACGCCCGTCTGGCCGCGGCGCTCATGAGTGTCGGCGCGGTCAAGGGAGTCGAGATCGGGAGCGGATTTGCGGCCAGCCGCATGCGCGGCAGCGAAAACAACGACGCCATGCTGGATTCGGGATTTGCATCCAACAACGCTGGCGGAATCCTGGCCGGGATCTCAAGCGGCCAGGAGCTTGTTCTGCGCGCTGCCATCAAGCCCATCCCCTCCATCGCGCTTGAGCAGCAGACCCGGGACCGCTTCGGAGCTGCGCGGACCATCAGCATCGGCGGACGGCACGACATCTGCGCCATCCCCCGCGTGGTCCCGGTGCTCGCGGCCATGGTTCGGCTGGTCCTGGCCGACATGGTCCTGCTGCAGAGGCGCATGGGATTCGGCACATGAACGCGGGCGCGGGCTTTATCCTCAAAAAAGCCCTGGGCACGCTCTTCATGCCCCTGTCCGTCTGTCTGGTTCTTTTCGCCCTCGGCATGATCTACGTGCTGCTGCGCCGTTCCAGGGAAGCCATCGCCCCCTTCGTCATGGCCGGGCTTCTGCTCTACGCATTTTCCCTCAATTCCGTCTCCGGGTACATGATCCGCCCCCTTGAAAGCGCCTACCCGCCCCTGAACCTTTCCAGTGCGGAAATCGTCAAGACGCCTGTCAAATGGGTGGTCGTGCTTGGCGCGGGACACTGGACGGACACGCGCCTGCCCCCCGGGGCCATGCTCGAAGAGGCGGCCATTTACAGGCTCACCGAGGGCATTCGGGTGGCAAACCGTTTTAAGGGCTCCATCCTGGTTCTTTCGGGCGGAAAATACAAAGACGAGCAGTCAAGCGCGCAGGTCATGGCCGCTGCCGCCGCGGACCTCGGCTTCGATCCGGGCCGCATCATGCTCTCCGACAAGGCCCTCGACACCCACGACGAAGCGATGCACATCAAGGCTCTGGCCGGTTCCGACGCCTTTGTGCTGGTGACTTCGGCCTCGCACATGCTGCGAGCCGTCAAACTGTTCGAAAATCAGGGCCTGAAGCCCATCCCCGCACCGACCTGCTACCGTGACAAAGGCGAACCCGAGCACTTCCTGCCCGGACCGGAAAACATCAAGACCTGCCACATGGCCGTGCACGAATACCTGGGACTGGCTTGGTCTTTCGTGCGCGGACAGATATCCATTCTCTAAGTGATCGACATCCTGCCCACCCTGGCCCTGGCCACCTCGAAGCACAGCCCGGACAAGGCCACCATCCGCGCCTGGGCCCTGGTCCTGTCCAGCCGAAGGTTCCTGAACCGCTTCGATCATGGCAGGCTTCTGGTCGCACCGGCCCTGGCTCCGCTCGCGGTGCGGGAGATCATCGCCTACGAAGAGGAAAATCTGCCCCGCCCACGCCCTGCACCCCTGCCCGACAATTCCTGGGTCAGCCTGCTGGTCATCGCCATATTCCTGGGCCTGACCATATGGCTCGACGCCCAAGGTCTTGGCAAGCGCATCACCTGGCATCTCGCCGGTCGGGCCGACGCCGCGCTCATTCTGGGCGGTGAGTGGTGGCGTTGCGTAACCGCCCTTTTCCTGCACGCCGACGCCGGACATCTACTGGCCAATGCCGGAGCGCTGGCCGTGCTTGCCTCGCTCCTGGCGCGACGCATCGGATCAGGCCTGACCTGGGGACTTTTTGTGCTTTCGGGCAGCCTCGGCAATGCCGTAAACGCCTGGGCACAGGCGCCCGATCACCTGAGCGTGGGCGCATCCACGGGCGTGTTCGGACTGATCGGCGTCCTGGCTGGAGGCGCGGGACGGGCCGAACGCGGCTCGAGAGGACAGGTCCTTCTGCTGGCTCTGGGATTTGGTTTCAGCCTGCTGGCCATGCTCGGCGCGGGCGAGGAGCGCGTGGATCTGGGCGCGCATTTTTTCGGGATGTGCTGCGGTCTGCCCTTTGGATTGCTGGTCGGAGACTGGCACGGGGCAACGGGATGGAAGGCGCGGATCGGGGCTTTGAGCGGGGCGGCGGGGCTGGCCCTTGCGGTCTGGGCCTGGGCCTTGGCCCTTGGGAGCGGGGCGCTTGCAGGGTGAGGGTCCGAGGAGCCGCAGGGGCTCCCCGGGCCAAGGGCTGCCGTCTAGAATTGTCCGGTTCTGAGCATGACCAGGGTGCAGGCGTGCGCCCAGGGGATGCCCGCTTCGGTCAAGGCCTGTTCCAGTGCCGCCGATTCGGTGCCGGGATTGAGAATGACACGTCCGGGCCTGAGCGCCAGGATGGCGTCCTGCAGTTGGGCGCTGCGGTCCGGCCCGACATAGAGAGTCAGCGTGTCCACCTTTTGACCGATGGCATCAAGGCTCGAAACAACCGGCAACTCCTCGATGACGGCTCGGCCCGGCGTGACCGGGATGACCGAGTGACCGTAATCCTTGAGCATGCGCACGGCCTGATTCGAGTAGCGCTCCGGCTTGTGGCTCGCGCCGAGCACCGCGACGATCTGTCCCATGAGTTTACGCTCCCGCCTTGCGGCTGACCATGACCTTGGCCGGGCGCAGTAGCCTGTCCTTGAGCATGTAGCCCTTCTGCAGCATCTGACAGACCGTGTTTTCATCGACATCGTCCCGTTCGACCTGACCCAGGGCCTCGTGGCGGGAAGGATCGAAGGGCACGTCAACCCCGGCGATCTGCTCCAGTCCATGCTTTTTCATCGTGTCGAGAAAAATGTTCATGGTCATCTCCACACCCGTTACCAGATCCTTGCAGGCTTCTGCCTGCCTGCCGTGGGCCAGGGCCAGGTCGAGATTGTCCATGACCGGGATGATTTCCTCGAGGATGGCGGAAGTGGCGAACTTGAAATAGTCCTCCTTTTCACGCAGCAAACGCTTCTTGAAATTCTCGCTGTCCGCCAGGACACGCAAGTTGTCCTTTTTGAGCTCCTCCATGTCGGCCAGGGCCTGGGCGTATTTTTCCTCCAGGGTCAGCTCCCGTGTTTCTTCCGCCTGCATTTCGGTCTGCACTTCATCCGGGTTCTGGCCCTCTTTTTCCTTATTGGACATGAAAAACTCCTGATCCTTGAAATATTTGAAAAAACGCTTCACGAATATCCTTAGAAGCGGGATTTGAGGCACTGACTAAGTATTTGAGCGGCAAAGTCAACCATGGGCATGATGCGTGCGTAGTTCATGCGCACCGGCCCGAGCACGGCCAACGTGCCGTGATTGGTGGAAAAAGCGCTGTAGGGAGAAGCCACCAGCGAACACTCCGCGAGTCCGGGCATGCTCTGGTTCAGGCTTACGGAAACGGACTGGCTGACCGAGGTCTTGTCCAGCAGTTCAAGCAGCCGGGAGCGTTCCTCGATGAGCCGCAAAAGCTCCTGGATGGTCTCAAGCTCCGTGAATTCGGGCTGGTCCGTGAGATGGCTCGTGCCGCCGACGAAAACCTCGGGCTGCTCTTCCTCGGCCAGGGCCTGCGAAGCCAGCTCCCAGGCCCTGCGATAGGCATCCAGGGTCCTTCGCGCGTATTGCAACTGCCGCTCGATCTCGCCGCGCACCTCATGGGTGGTGCGTCCCTCGAAAAGACTGTTCAGGTAGTTCCCGTAGTGCACGAGATCATTGGCTCCCAGGCTCTCGTCCATCTGCACCAGACGGTTGCTGACCAGCCCGCCATGCATGACCAGCACCGCCATGATCATGCCCGGTCGCAGGAGTACGAAATCTATCTGCCGCCAGCGGGCCAGATCCTGACGCGGGGCCATGATCACGCACACCTGACGGGTCAGGGTCGAAAGCGTCCGGACGGCGCGACGCAGGACCTGAGGCAAATCCCCTTCTCCCGGCTGGATGTGATCATGCAGGCGGGACTGCTCCCTGCGCGGCAGGGGCCCGAGCTTGAGGACCTGGTCGAGATAATAGCGGAAAGCAGGGACAGTCGGGGCCCGCCCGGCGGACGTGTGCGGCTGCCGCAGATAACCTTTTTCGGTCAGGGCGGCCATGGTCGAGCGCAACGAAGCGGGGCTCAGTCCAAGACCCGTGGCCAGGGTTTGGGACGACACGGGCAAGGCGGTCTCCACATAGGTCTCGACCACGGCGGTGAGGACGGCGGTTTCGCGCTTGCTCAGGATCATGACAGGCAGTCTTCCCGGGAGAAAAGAAATTCGCGCAGGGCCTGCAACCACGGCCGAGGCGCGATGCCCGTGGCGGCCGTGAAGGCGCCAAGATCCAGGACCGAATATGCAGGTCGGCAGGCTTTCTGGGGATATTCGGACGAGGGTATGGGCTTGATCCGGCACGCCAGATCCGCCCCCCGGACGGCTTCGGTGGCCAGCTCGCACCAGCTTGCCTGTCCGGCGTTGGCCAGATGAAAGATGCCCGTCGCCCCCCTGTCCAGAAGAGCCAGGGAACCGACGGCCAGATCCGGGGTGTAGGAAGGGCTGCCGATCTGGTCGTGGACCACGCTGAGCTCCGGCCGTGTCGCGGCCAGTTCCAGAATGCGGGTCACGAAATTGGTCTTGCACGGGCCAAAAAGCCACGAGGTGCGGATGATGAGCAGATTCGGCAGATCAAGGGCCAGAAGCTCACGCTCGCCCTGCAGCTTGGTCTGGCCGTAGACCGAACCGGGCGCGGGCTGGTCCCCGGGTCCGTAGGGGGTTGTCTTTTTACCGTTGAAGACGAAATCCGTGCTGTAATGGACCAGGGGAACCCCCGTGTTCTGCACGGCCTTGCCCAGGATCAGCGGCAACTGCCGATTCAGCCGGGAAGCCTCGGCCGGATCGTCCTCGGCCTGATCGACCTTGGTGTAGGCCACAGTGTTGAAAAGCACCGCGGCCTCGGTCCGAATGAGGTATTCCTCCACGGCCGGGCGTTCAAACAGGTTCAGCTCGTCGCGCCCCGGAGCGTTCACGGTCCATCCCTGCCTGGACAGAGCCAGACACAGCGCCTGCCCCAGCAGGCCGGTCTTGCCGCCCAGTACGACTGCGCTCCTCATGCCTGCCTCGTTTGGTACCATGCATCCATGAACTGGCGATAGGCGCCGCTCTGCACTTCGTCAAGCCAGGCCTCGTTGGCTTTGTACCAGGCCAGGGTTCTGGCCATGCCATCCTCGAAAGAATGCTGCGGGGTCCAGCCCAGGTCCTTCGTTGAACGCTCGAAAGCCATGGCGTAGCGGCGATCATGCCCGGGCCGGTCAGTGACATGGGTGATGAGATCCTCGCTCCTGCCCGTCAGGCGCAATATGAGACGCACCACTTCCAGGTTCGTCCGCTCGGCGTCCCCTCCGAAATTGTAGACTGCGCCGGGCTGTCCCTTGAAAAGCGTGGCCTCCACGCCCCGGCAGTGATCCATGACATAGATCCAGTCCCGAACGTTCTGCCCGTCGCCGTAGACGGGGATGCGCTCGTTTCTGGAGGCCTTCAAATAGACCAGGGGGATGAGTTTTTCCGGAAACTGGTAGGGGCCGTAGTTGTTGGAACAGCGGGTGACCATGACGGGCATCCCGTAGGTGTGGAAATAGGCCCGGGCCAGGAGGTCCGAGGAAGCCTTGGACGCCGAGTACGGGGAATTGGGCGCCAGGGGAGTGTCCTCGGTGAACCGGCCCGTAGGGCCGAGGGTGCCGTAGACCTCGTCGGTGGAGACGTGCACGAAGCGCGGGATCTCGGCGCGCCTTGCGGCCTCCAGGAGGTTCTGGGTGCCCAGCACGTTGGTCGTGACAAAGGGGAAGGGGTCACTTATGGAGCGATCCACATGCGATTCGGCGGCGAAATTGAGCACCGCATCGAAGGAAAAACGCTGCATGAGCTCCGGCACCAGCTCTTGGTCGCAAATGTCGCCATGCACGAAATGATAGCGGCGGCCCATGTGCCGGGCCTCCTCTTCGGCCAGATTGCGGCGGTTGCCCGCATAGGTCAGCTTGTCGAGGTTGACGATGACCACATCCTCGTGCGCGGCAAGCATGTGCTGGATGAAATTTGAGCCGATGAAGCCGCAGCCTCCGGTGACGAGCAGATGCATGTATTCTCCTGACTTCGCGGTTCTTGACGGAAGCGGGTTTGAAAGCCAAGTGGATGACGAGCCGACAGCGCGTCCCCGTGCGGGCCGTGACAGCCTTTAAAAATACTTAAAGAGACTCCAAGATGCAAATCGCCCTTTACGAACCTGAAATTCCGCCCAACACCGGGACCATCGCCCGACTCTGCGCCGCCTCCACCACCCGCCTGAACCTGATCGAGCCCCTGGGCTTCAGCCTGGACGACAAGTACCTGAAACGGGCGGGCCTTGACTACTGGCCTCACGTGGACAAACGCATCTGGCCGTCCTGGGCCGCCTTCCTGGAAGGCCGCGATCCGGGGCGGCTGGTTTTCACCAGCGCGCGCCAGGGAACGGCCTATCACCGTTTTTCCTTCAGGGCCGACGACATCATCGTGCTCGGCCCCGAGACCCGGGGCCTGCCCCCGGAAATCCTGCACGACGCCGCGGATCTCGTCCGCATCCCCATCTGGGGGGAGGTCAGAAGCGTCAACCTGGCCAACGCCGCGGCCGTGCTTCTTTACGAGGCCTATCGTCAGACCGGGGAACTGGACCTGCGCGAGGGCAGGCCGGACGCCCCGTAACCACTGGAGACGCGCATGCCCGACACGCTCTACAATCTGCCGCTGAACCTGTCACTGCTAGTCTTTCTGCTGGGCTGCGTGGCCCTGGACCTGCTCTTCGGTGACCCCCGGGACTGGCCGCACCCGGTGCGACTCATCGGCAAGATGCTTGAGCGCCTCGAAGGCTGGGCAAAATCCTTTTTCCTTGGACCGCGCATCGGCGGGACCCTGAGCGTCGCCGCCGTGGCCCTGGGCTGCGCGGCACTGGTCCAGCTGCTGACCGGACTGCCCCTGGCGGGCGAAATCCTGGCCCTGTATCTTGGCTATGCGGGGCTGGCCCTTGGCTGCCTGCTGCGGGAAACGAACACCGTGCTGGCCCTGCTTGAAAACGGGAGACTGGCGGCGGCCCGCGCGCACCTGGCCGGCCTGGTCAGCAGGGACACGGAAGACATGACCGAAGACGAAGTCTGCCGCGCTCTGGGCGAAACCCTGGCCGAAAATTTCAATGACGGCTTCGTGGCCCCCCTCTTCTGGCTCTGCCTCCTGGGCCCCGCCGCGCTGTGGGCCTACAAGGCCGTGAGCACCGTGGACTCCATGTGGGGCTACCGCACGGAGCGCTTCGAGGAGCTCGGCAAGGCCGGGGCGCGGGCCGACGACATCCTGGCCTGGCTGCCCGCACGGCTGGCCGCAATCTCCATCTGGGCCACGGGGTGGCTGCGGCTGCGTCCCGCCGCCTGGGAGCGCATCGCGCGGGACGCGCGGAGCATGGACAGCCCCAACGCGGGCTGGCCCATGAGCGCCGCCGCCCACGTGGCCGGGGTGAGCATGGGTGGGCCGACCCGCTACTTCGGAGAGATCAAGGACAAACCGTTTCTCGGCCCCCTCGGAGTAGCCTGGTCCCCGGCGCGCATTCGCGGCATGATGCGGACTCTGCTGCTGGCCGCCCTGCTGTGCACCGTGGCCCTGACCATCAGCGGAAGCTATCTTGGCTGGTGGAATCTGGGCTGATACAATCTGCGATCAGATCCCGGGCTTGAAATCTCAAATTTCAGCGCTCTTCCCCTCCCATCGCCCCCACGTGCCGCTTGGCAGGTCCAGCACCCCGTCGCCGCCATGCAGAAGCATTTCCCCGCAGGCCAGGGTCCCCTTGCCGAAAGTCTGCTCCAGCAGATTCCTGAGCACAATGGGCGAAAAACCCGGCGTGTGCGACGTCAGGATGACGAAAAGCGGAGCGTCGCTCAAAACCTGACGGACCAGATCAAGAGTCTCCTGCACGTTCCTTTCGACCTTGTAGAGCTCTCCGCGTTTGCCGCGTCCGAAAGACGGAGGGTCGAGGAGCACGCAATCGTATTTGCGCCCGCGCCGCACCTCGCGTTTCAGGAAGGCGCCGACATCGTCGACGATGAACCTGGTCCCCGAATCCTCGAGGCCGTTCAGGGCCGAGTTGCCGCGAGCCCATTCGACCATGCCTTTTGATGCGTCGAGGTGGCAGCACTGCGCACCGGCCAGGGCCGCCGCCATGGTCGCCCCCCCGGAATAGGCGAATAGGTTCAGAAAACTCGGGGCCTCCTTGCGCTCGGCTGCAGCCTGGCGCACGGAAGCTCCGATCCATTCCCACAGATCGAGCGTCTCGGGAAAAATGCCGAGATGCCCGAAATCCGTGGTCGAAAGACGCATGCGCACCCCGCGCACGGTCACAATCCATTCCTCGGGAAGGCGTTCCCGGCCGTGCCAGTTGAGCCCGTCCTTGCGGTCGAAGGTGGCGCTGGCGGAATCCCAGAGTGCGGGCTGCGCGGGTTCCCACACGGCCTGGGCACATGGGCGGGCCAGAATGACAGTGCCGAAGCGTTCCAGTTTTTGTCCGTTCCCGCTGTCGAGAAGTTCGTAATCGTCCTGTATCTGCATGGATGCTCCATAAGCGAAAAAACCCTTCCGGGCGGGTGCCTGAAAGGGTTTGTGCGGTCGGTGGTGGGCGATACAGGATTTGAACCTGTGACTTCCACCGTGTGAAGGTGGCACTCTCACCGCTGAGTTAATCGCCCGAGGAGTTGCGTTTAGCCCCGCCCCCCGTGTCATGTCAAGATATTACCGTCGACTGATCCGGCCGGGATCACAGATTTTTCTGCAGTTCGAGGAAAGCGTGCTTGCCGGGGCCGAAAATACGGTCTCCGCTCATCCCGGTGACGTGCATGAAACCAAGCCTGATCCAGAACCGCATGGCATTCCAGTTCTTGAGCCCCACCCCCACCCGCACACGGGTCAGGGACCCCGGACGCAGCAGGGCTTCAAGGCTGAGATAGGCTTCCCTGCCCAGGCCGATGCCCTGAAATTCGACGCTCAGAAAAAGTTCGCCGACATAGGCGACGTCGCTCTTGGGATAGCCGGTGTACAGGCTCAAAAGACCGATGACGTCACCGGCCATGGGTTCGCGCAGAATGAGATTGTACAGGGAGGACGGGCAGCCCCGGGGCGGCAGGTTCCGATGCTCGACAAAGCGGCGGGCCAGGACGGGAGGATCGTTTTCGCGGTCCAGAAGAAGCAGCAGCTCCCTGTTTCCGGCATAGACAGACTCGATTTCCGGAGTCTCGACTGCGGTCACGGGCTGGGCAAGGATGCGTGCGCTACGGAATGAATACGGCATAAACAAGGCGGCTCCTGGCCGCCCTAATCCGCAAGTTCCTTGCTGCGCTCGGCGGCCGCCCGGACTGCCCGGCCGATCGCGAATTTGAAGTGATGTTCGTCCAGGGCGTTGAGGCCCGCGATGGTCGTCCCGCCGGGCGAGGTGACCATCTCCTTCAGAAGCGTCGGATGGGCACCCTCCGCCTCGGCCATGAGCGCCGATCCCGAGACCAGCCCCGCGACCATGCTGGTGGCCTGGGCACGTGTCAGCCCGAGGGTGACGCCGGCGTCGATGAGGCCTTCCATGAAGGCGTATACGTAGGCGGGCCCGGAACCGATGAGCCCGGTGTAGGCGTCAAAGAGCTTCTCCGGCAGCACATGGGCCTGGCCGATGGAGGAAAAGACGTCCAGCAGAGTCTGCCTGCAGCTCTCATCCAGGAGCTCGTGGTCGAAGCACAGCGCATACACGCCCTTGCCGACCATGGCCGGAGTGTTGGGCATGACGCGAACCACGGGGCATTCTTTCCCGGACCATTCGACCAGCTGGTCCAGAGTGACGCCGGCGGCGATGGAGACAAGACAGGTTTCGGGTCCAAGGGCCGGGACCAGACCGGTCAGCACCGGACGCATGACCTGCGGCTTGACGGCCAGCAGGACATAGTCCGAATTCTTGACCAGTTCCTGGGCAGTCGGATGGATGCTCATGATGTCCGCATTCCTGCGGCACATGCCCTCGCTGGGATCAAATCCGTGCAGGGCGAACGCTCCGCCTGCGGCCAACCCCCTGGCGATGGCCCCACCCATGTTCCCAAGCCCGATGAACCCGAATCTTTTCATTATCCCACCAGCTCCAGTGCGTTGAAGAAGTATGCGATTTCGACCGCTGCGGTATCCTGACCGTCGGAACCGTGGCAGGAGTTCTTTTCGATGTCCAGCGCGTATTTCTTGCGGATGGTGCCTTCGGCGGCGTTGTCCTTGTTGGTCGCGCCCATCAGGTCGCGGTACTTCTGCACGGCATTCTCGCCTTCCAGGCACATGACCACGCACGGACCGGAGCACATGTACTCGACAAGACTGCCGAAAAAGGGACGCTCGCTATGCACGGCGTAGAAGCCTTCGGCCTGGGATCTGGTCAACTGGATCATCTTCATGCCCACGACGCGCAGCCCTGCGCCCTGGATCATGGCCATGATTTCGCCCTGAAGGTTGCGGGCCACGGCGTCGGGCTTGATGATGGAAAAAGTGCGTTCCATAAATACTCCTGTAAAAGATTTTGGGGCCTCGTATCCTCTGCATGTGGAAAACTCAAGACACTCGCGGAAAAAGCCGGCCTGTTTGTTCATTCAATTCATAATTTTGAGCCGGAAGCGAAAAGGTGTTGTTCTCTTGAGCCTTTGTCATGTATGTTTCTCGCGAAGTTTCAGACATGAACGGAGGAAATCATGAGCAAAAAGCGCCTCTACGAAATTATTTACGAAGTCAGCAGAACGGTGAACTCAAGCCTCGACCCGAGCGAGGTGCTGAGCCGGATCGCGGAACAGGTGACCCGGGCCATGGGTGTCAAGGGGTGCTTCATCCGCCTCCTCGACCGCAGCGGCAAGGTTCTGAAGCCTGCAGCCTATTTCGGCCTCAGCGAGCGTTACGCCAAAAAAGGCGTGGTCGAAGTGGCCAAGAGCGGCCTGGACCGCGAGGCTTTCACCGGCAAGGTGGTCCAGATTGCCGATGCGGGTTCGGACCCGCGCTTCCAGTACGGCGGCGAAGCGGCCAAGGAAGGGCTGGTTTCCGTGCTGGTGGCCCCCCTGTTTGTGGAAGGCAGCCGCCCCATCGGTGTGCTTCGGGTCTACACCGGAGAGCGCCGCGAGTTTGACGAGGAAGAGATCGGCTTCCTGCAGGCCATCGCCAACATTTCGGCCATCGCCATCGAAAACGCGCGCATGCACCAGACCTTGAAGCGCCAGATGGAACTCATAAACGCTTACGACTACCAGGTTTTTGAAGACTAGGGAGCATCTTATGGAAAAAACACGAATAGGAATAAACGGCTTCGGCCGCATCGGCCGACAGGTGCTCAAGACCATCTGGCAACGCCATCGCGACACCCTGGAAGTGGTGGCCATCAACGATCTCTTCGACACCCAGACCAACGCCCACCTGCTCCGGCACGATACCTCCTACGGGCACTTCGCACCTTCGGTGGAGGCGGACGCGGACACCATCCGGGTGGGCGGCGAGTGGGAGATAAAGAGCTTTGCCCAGCGCGATCCCAAGCTCATCCCCTGGAAGTCGTGCGGCGTCGATATCGTCATCGAGTCCACCGGCATCTTCCGCACCGGCCCCACCGCCGGGCAGCACCTCGAGAGCGGGGCCAGGAAGGTCATCATCACCGCGCCTTCCAAGGACGAAGACCTGACCGTGGTCATCGGCGTGAACGAGGACAAGTACGACCCGGCCATCCACCACATCGTCTCCAACGCCTCCTGCACGACCAACTGCCTGGCTCCGGCGGTCAAGATCATGCACGCCAAGTTCGGCGTGGCCAAGGGTGTGCTGACCACGGTCCACGCCTACACCAACGACCAGCGCATCCTCGATCTCCCGCACAAGGACCTGCGCCGGGCCAGGGCCGCCGCCTGCAACATGATCCCGACCTCCACGGGGGCGGCCAAGGCCGTGGCCAAGGTCATCCCCGAGATGGCCGGGCGCTTTGACGGCTATTCGGTGCGCGTGCCAGTGCCTGCGGTCTCCCTGGTGGATTTCGTGGCCGTGCTCGAGCGCGACACGACGGCCGAGGAACTCAAGGCCGCATTCAAGGACGCAGCCGCAGGCGAACTCAAGGGCATCCTTGGGTATGCCGAAGAGGCGCTGGTCTCCTCGGATTTCATCGCCGATCCGCACTCGGGCGTGGTGGACGCGGACTTCACCACTGTCCAGGCCGGAAACCTGGCCAAAGTGCTGATCTGGTACGACAACGAATGGGGCTATTCATGCCGCGTGGCCGATTTGGCCCATCTGATGGCGCAAAAAGGCCTTTGATCCAACCGGCGAGCGATTCGAACCAAGGCCCCTGCCGTCAGTGACGGCAGGGGCTTTTTCGTGCACGACCCGCACGCCTGTCATCCTCCCCTGAAGCATGCTTCCGGATGCGTCGCCGTTTACCCTCTGGACCCTCCAGCCAAAAAAAAACCTCTCCTGCCCTTTACAAGCAATTTTTAGGCGTTAATTTGTGCCCGATTTTTACATAATTATTTCAAATATCGCAGAGGAGACCACAATGGGTAAGATTATCGGAATAGATTTGGGTACGACCAACAGCTGCGTCTATGTCATGGAAGGCAAGGAAGCCAAATGCATCACCAATCCCGAAGGCGGGCGCACGACTCCTTCCATCGTGGCGTTCACCGACCAGGACCGTCTGGTGGGCGAGATCGCCAAGCGTCAGGCTGTGACCAACTCCGACAAGACCATTTTCGCGGTCAAGCGTCTGATGGGCCGGCAGATCGACGACCCCAAGCTCAAGAGCTGGATCAGCAAGAGCCCCTACAAGATCGTGGCCGGAGCCAACAACGACGCCTACGTTGAGATCGGCGACAAGAAGTACAGCCCGGCCGAAATCTCCGCGCTCATCCTGCAGCGCCTGAAAAAAGACGCCGAGACCTACCTGGGCGAGACCGTGACCGAAGCGGTCATCACCGTCCCGGCCTACTTCAACGACTCGCAGCGTCAGGCCACCAAGGACGCCGGCCGCATCGCGGGCCTTGATGTGAAACGCATCATCAACGAGCCCACCGCTGCTTCCCTGGCCTACGGCTCCGACAAGAAGGCCAACGAAAAGATCGCCGTGTTCGACCTCGGCGGCGGCACCTTCGACATCTCCATCCTCGAAGTCGGGGACAATGTCGTCGAAGTGCGCGCCACCAACGGCGACACCTTCCTCGGCGGCGAGGATTTCGACCACGAGATCATCACCTACCTGGTGGACGAATTCAAAAAGGAGAACGGCATCGATCTGTCCAAGGACAAGATGGCTCTGCAGCGCCTGAAGGAAGCCGCCGAAAAGGCCAAGAAGGACCTGTCCTCCTCCATGGAGACGGACATCAACCTGCCCTTCATCACGGCTGACCAGAACGGCCCCAAGCACATGACAATGAAACTGTCCCGGGCCAAGCTGGAATCCTTGTGCGAGGCGTTGGTGAATCGCACCATCGAGCCCTGTCGCAAGGCACTGGCCGACGCGGGCCTGAAGACCGGCGACATCAACGAAGTCATCCTGGTCGGCGGCATGACCCGCATGCCACTGGTGCAGAAGAAGGTCGGCGAGTTCTTCGGCAAGGAGCCCAACCGCAGCGTGAACCCCGATGAAGTCGTGGCCATGGGCGCGGCCATTCAGGGCGGCATCCTGGCCGGCGATGTGAAGGACGTGCTGCTCCTTGACGTGACTCCGTTGTCCCTTGGCATCGAAACCCTGGGCGGCGTGTTCACAAAACTCATCGACCGCAACACGACCATCCCGACCCGCAAGAGCAACACCTTCACCACGGCCGCCGACAATCAGCCGTCCGTGTCCATTCACGTGTTGCAGGGCGAGCGTCCCATGTGCTCCGACAACATGACCCTGGGCCGCTTCGAACTGACCGGCATCCCGGCCGCTCCCCGCGGCGTACCGCAGGTCGAGGTCACCTTCGACATCGACGCCAACGGCCTCGTCAACGTTTCGGCCAAGGACCTCGGCACCGGCAAGGAACAGTCCATCCGCATCACCGCATCGAGCGGCCTGAGCGATGCGGACATCGACCGTCTGGTCAAGGAAGCCGAAGCCAACGCCGAAGAGGACAAGAAGAAGCAGAAGCTCATCGAAGTCCGCAACAGCGCCGACACCCTGATCTACACCACGGAGAAATCCATCCGTGATCTGGGAGAGAACATCGATGCGGCCATGAAGGCGGACATCGAAGGCAAGGCCGAGGCGCTCAAAGGCGTCCTGCAGAGCGAAGACACCGATGCCATCCAGAAATCCATGGACGAACTGGCCCAGGCCTCGCACAAGCTGGCCGAAAAGCTCTATGCCCAAAAGACCGACGCCGGAGCCCAAGAAGGGCCGCAGGACGCCGGACAGGGCGGCGGCGCCAGAAACGACGATGAAGACGTGGTTGATGCCGACTACACGGAAGTGAAAAAGTAAGTTCAGACCACGGCAAGCATTGGCTTGACACGGCAATTTGCCGGTCCCTATACTCCACGCCTGGCCCTTGACGGGGCCAGGCTTTTTTTTATTCAACCGGGACACCCCGTCAGACCCCTGTCAGGCTCCATACCTTATGAAATTCCGATCACTTTATTCCTGCATCCTCGTCATGGCCCTGATTCTCGGCTCCGCCTCCTGCGCCAAGAAAATCGTGTACTCCACCCCCGACGCAAAGCCCGCCTCCGCACTGCCCGGGCACAAGGCGGCGGACCCGGAAAAAGCCCTCCAGCGTTATACCAAGTATCTGGAGACAAGCCGCGTGGGCGACCCCGGCCGCGGCGAGGCCTGGCGCAATACCGTCGGCAGCGCGGTGCAGCTCGGGGAATACGACCTGGCGGAAAAGAATCTGCAGGCCTGGCAGGCCGAAAACAAAACCGCCACGTCCTCCTGGGACTGGAACCAGGCCAACGCCCAGCTTCTCCTGGCGCGCAAGGGCAGGGACGCCTATGCGAGCTATCTCATTGATCTCGCCGGACGCGCCGACCTGGACTGGACCACCCGCATGGCGGCCGGGATGGAATTGACCGACCATTTCTGGGCCATCCCGGAATATGGCCTGGCCTTCGAAGCCATGGGCCTTGTCTACAAGGCCGTGCCCGATGACGGCACACGGGGGGCCATGGAAGCCGACGCCCTGCGCCGTGCGGAATCCCTGCAGGTGGATGAGCTGCGCAGGATTCTGGACAGCGCTCTTGGCGCCGATCCGAACGCCTATCCCTGGTCCATGGTGGTCTGGGCGCGAAGCATGAAGCTTCTGACTGAAGACAAGGGCAACTGGCCAGCCGTCTGGCCCAGCCTGTCCGCCATAGTGCGCAGCGGCAGTCTCGCCAACAAGGATTTCTTTGCCGGTCAGCTGCGGGCCCTGGAACAGGAAATGGGCGTGGTCAGGCAGAGCTTGGTCCTGCTCCTGCCCCTTTCCGGCCCCTATTCGCAGGTAGGCTGGAAAATCGCCAAAGGCGCCGACACAGCCTGGCGCGAGAGCCGGGCCCAGACCGAGGCCCCGGCGATCAAGCTCATCAATACCGAATCTCCGACCTTTCTGGAAGAATTGCGCGCCGTGAGCGGCGTGCCCATCATCGGCGGACCGCTGCGCAAGGAGATCTGGGGACAGATTCGTTTGGCGGGCCTGCACCGCACATCCAGATTTCTGACCTTCATGCCCAGCGTCGAGGACGAGGGCAAGGAAGCATGGCGCTTCTTCAGCACCCCTGCGGACCAGGTCCGGGCCGTCATCCGGGGCTGCGAACAGCTTGGAATCACGTCTTACGCGATCCTGCATCCCCAGGACCGGTTCGGCACGGCCATGGCCGACATCTTTCGCGAGCAGGCAGGAATTCTGGGCGCGCGCATCTCCACGACGAGAAGCTACGACATCCAGAACCCACCGACCTGGGGCAAGGCCGTGGCCGCCATTCTGGGCGCCAGCGGAGCCAAGGACACCCTGAACCCCGAGCCTCCCTTCCAGGCGGTTTTCCTGCCCGACTCCCTCTTCCGGGTACAGCAGCTGGCCCCGCTTTTCCATTACTACGAGGAAACGCGGCTCATCTTCCTTGGACCACAACTCTGGGGCCAGAGCCTGGGCGAAGCGAACCTTGAAACCCAATACTTCGACCTGACGCTCTTTCCCGGCGCATGGAGCACCGACAGCCCCTCCCAAAGCGCCCAGAGCCTGAAGCGCGGCATGGAGGAAGGTGGCGGGGAAGAAGCGGACATGTGGGCGGCGCTGGGCTACGACTTCGTGCGCTTCACCGCCCTGCTCGGAGGCGGCCAGAACTCCGTCTCCGCCTTCAACCAGGCCCTGTCAGAGGCTGCCAGCCGCATGCCCTGGACCCTGGCGCCCATGCACTGGGACGCAGGGCAGGCTTCCCAGGACCTGTTCCTGTTCCAGCCGACTCAATCGGGCATGATCCGGGCCGACATGGAAAAAATCCGTCAGGCCAGGGAACAGAGACAGATTCGCCGCGAAGAACGCCGAATCCAACTTCAAAACAAGAAGCAGCAAGGATGAGCATGAAAATAAGCCCTGAAAAAGCCCTGGCCATCGCCACCCTGTCCCGGCTCGAAATAAGCCCCGAACAGGCCGCCGGCCTCAGCGTCCAGATGGATGACATCCTCGGCTACATGGACAAGCTCAACGAACTGGACACCAGCAGCGTCGAACCCATGTACACTCCCGTCGAGCAGCCCGGATTCCTGCGCGAGGACGAAGTCCGCAAGGATTTCGATCGCACCGAGATCCTGCGCAACGCCCCCGAGACCGACGGCGAATACTTCATCGTGCCGCGCATCGTCTGATCGGCGACGCACTTCAGAACCGCTCCAAGAGGAATTTTTCATGTCACAGCTTTTCCACCATTCCCTGACTCAGGTCCGCGATCTCCTGCGCGCAGGCGAAGTCACCGCCCAGGAAGCGACAACTTCCTGCCTGGAGCGCATCGCCGCTACCGAACCACGGCTTGACGCCCTCCTGCATGTCTCCGGGGAAGAAGCCCTGAGCCTGGCCGCGGCCATGGACAAAAAGGGGCCGGACGCAACCAGGCCGCTGTGGGGAGTGCCGGTCGTCATAAAGGATGTCCTGGCCACCGTGGGCATGCCCACCACCTGCGGCTCCAAAATTCTTGAAAACTTCGTCCCGGTCTACGACGCCGACTGCGTGACCAGACTCAAAGACGCCGGGGCCATCATCCTCGGCAAGGCCAACATGGACGAATTCGCCATGGGCTCGTCCACGGAGAATTCCGCGTTCAAGGTCACCAGGAATCCCTGGGACACGGCGCGGGTTCCCGGCGGCTCCAGCGGCGGTTCCGCGGCCAGCGTGGCAGCCGGACAGTGCTTCGCATCCATCGGCACGGACACGGGCGGCTCCATCCGCCAGCCCGCCAGCTTCTGCGGCATCGTGGGCCTCAAGCCCAGCTACGGCCGTGTTTCACGGCGCGGCCTCATCGCCTACGGCTCCTCCCTGGACCAGGCCGGTCCCATGACCCGCACCGTGGCCGATGCGGCGGAAATCCTGCAGGTCATCGCGGGCCACGATCCCAAGGACTCCACCAGCGTCAACACGCCGGTCCCTGATTATCTCGAAGCCCTGAACCGGAGCGACTCGCTGAAGGGCCTGCGCCTGGGCCTGCCGGAACAGTACTGGGGCGAAGGCCTCTCGGCCGAGGTGGACGCGGCCTGCCGCAGCGCCGTCGACCTGGCCGCCTCCCTGGGCGCAGAGGTAGTGCCCGTGTCACTGCCGCACACGGAGTACGCCATCGCCACCTACTACATCCTGGCCATGGCCGAAGCCAGCTCCAACCTGGCCCGCTTTGACGGGGTGCGCTACGGCCGCCGCAGCAGCCAGACCCAGGACCTTGCGACCATGTACACCCGCTCACGCTCCGAAGGCTTCGGGGAAGAGGTCATGCGCCGCATCATGCTCGGCACCTACGTGCTCTCGGCCGGTTACTACGAGGCCTATTACAGGAAGGCGGCCCAGGTCCGGCGCCTGATCCGCCAGGACTTCCTGAGCGCCCTGGACAAATGCGACCTGATCTGCGGTCCGGCCTGCCCGACCACGGCTTTCGCCATCGGAGAAAACACTGCCGATCCGCTGCAGATGTACCTGACGGACATCTTCACCATCTCCCTGAACCTGAGCGGACTGCCCGGTCTCTCCCTGCCTGTCGGGCTCGGAAAGGACTCCGGCATGCCCGTCGGCCTGCAACTCTTCGCCGGGAACATGGATGAAGCGGGCCTCTTGTCCGCGGCCCAGACGTTGGAAACTCACCTGCCAAAGCTGCCAAAGCCGCCGCTTGCTTAACCCGGGCCGGATCTTCCGGCCTTTTTTTACATGCACAAAACCGCAATCGCACTGAGTGGAGGGGCCGATTCCCTCATGAGCCTGCTTCTGCTCCGGGAAACCGGAGCCGAGGTCATGGCCGTACACGCCCGTTTTCTGGGTACAGATGACGAAGTCCTGCACGAACGGCTACGCGATCTGTGCTCCACCCTTTTCGTGCCCTTCCATCTGCTGGACCTGCGGCGTGAATTCGAGGAACTGGTCGTTGCCCCCTTTGTGCGCGCCTATCAGGCCGGGCTGACCCCCAACCCCTGCGCGGCCTGCAATCCGGCCATCAAGTTCGGACTGCTGCTGGACAGGGTCCGGGAACTCGGGGCGGACCGGCTGGCCACGGGCCACTATGCCCGACTGCTGCACACCGCGCACGGCCCGGCCCTGTACAGGGGCCTCGATGCAAGCAAGGATCAGAGCTATTTTCTGTCCAGGGTGCCTCGGGAACGTTTCGGGCATGTCCTCTTCCCCCTGGCCGACTGGACCAAGAACGCCGTGCGGCTGGCCCTGGCCGAACGCAACATGGAGCCGCCCGCCGGACGGGAAAGCCAGGAAGTGTGTTTCATCCCCGCTGATTACAGGGATTTTCTGCGGGAAAGAAAGATCCGGCTGGGCGGTCCGGGTCCCATCGCACTGGCCGACGGCACGGTGCTTGGCCGGCACGCGGGCCTGTGGAACCATACCCTGGGGCAGCGCAAGGGCCTGGGCATCGCCTACCGCGAACCCCTCTACGTGACGGGCAAGGACTTCGTGCACAACCGGCTCCTCGTCGGCCCCAAATCCGAGGCCATATCGTCAGGCTGCCGCACGGCCGTCCCCAACCTGCTCCTTGCGCCCGGACTTTGGCCAGAGGAGGTGCTCGTGCAGACGATCTACCGTCAGCTCCCGGAACCTGCGCACGTAACCGTGGACCAATCCGGCATGTCCATCGCCTTTCCGGAGCCACGGCCCATTCCCACTCCGGGCCAGGTGGCCGCCGTGTATTCACCCGATGGGCAGGTCCTGGCCGGCGGCGTGATCCAGGAGGCGACCCGTGCGGCGTGAACCCGGACAGCTTTTTTTTCTGACCACCCAGGGCTGCAAGGTCAACCAGTACGAATCCCAGGCCATCCGCGAAACCCTCGTCGCGGACGGCCTGATGGAAACCCATGACCCGTCCCTGGCCGACCTGGTGCTCATCAACAGCTGCGCCGTGACCGAGCGCGCGGTGCTCGATCTGGCCAAACTGGTCCGAAGCCTTTCCTCAAACAGTCCCAAACCGTGGATTGTCGTGGCCGGTTGCGCCGTGGAGGCCGACCGGGAACGCATCCTGGCCATGGACGCGGTGGATGAGATCATCTCCCAGAAAGACAAGACTCGGCTCGGCAGCGCGGACCAGGCGCAAGCCCCCTTTCCGACGCCGGCCATCTCCGGCTACAACCGCGCCCGGGGCGTGATCAAGGTCCAGGACGGATGCTCCCACGGGTGTACCTACTGCATCATCCCCTCCACGCGCGGTCGCTCCGTCAGCCGCCCTCCCGCAGAGGTCATAGGTGAGGCCGAGCGTCTGCTTGAGGCCGGAATCCGCGAAATCTCCCTGTGCGGCATCAACCTGCGCCATTACGGCCGGGATCTGCCATCAAATGAAGACTTCTGGGATCTTCTTGCCGCGGTGGACCGGGCCCTGTCCCCCCGCTGGGCCGGTCGGGCACGGCTGCGGCTGGGCTCCCTGGAACCCGGCGACCTGAACGCCAAGGCGCTCTCCACCCTGGCGCAAAGCCGCCTCATGACTCCGCACCTGCACGTCTCCCTGCAGAGCGGCAGCCCGGAAGTGCTGCGCCGCATGGGGCGGGGGCACTACGGACCGGAGCAGATCTTCGACTTTCTGCATGACCTGCGCAAAATCTGGCCTGTCTTCGGCCTTGGCGCGGACCTCATCGCGGGTTTTCCGGGTGAAACGCAGGCGCATGCGGACGAAACCCTGGAGGTCGTGCGGCGCCTGCCGCTCTCGTACGCGCACGTCTTCCCTTATTCCGAGCGCCCGGGTACCCCGGCCGCACTCTTCAAGAATTCCGTGCCCGGCCACATCCGCCGGGAGAGGGCCAAGGCCCTGCGCCGGGAGGTGGCCCGCAAACGCGAGGATTTTCTGCTTGAGCTGCTCAAACTCCCGGTCATGGATGTAGCCATGGAAGATGGAGGCACGGGAATGAACGAATTTTACGTCGAATGCTCGGTCAGCGACGCGCCCCCTTTGGCTCACGAACTTCTGCGCGTCGTCCCGGTGGGATTGACCTCTTCGGGACTAAAGGCCAAACGTGCCCATGAGCACACGGAGAAGGCATGAGCATCCCGAAGGAGCCCCTGCCGGGACGTGCATTCCTGTCGGTGCTGAGCGCCTGCCGGGAGGAGGTCTGGCCGACGCTGCGACCGCGTCTTGAAGAGATTATGGGCCGCATCGATTACGAGTCGCAGCCCATCCCCTTCAGCCGGACCAGCTATTACGACGCGGAGTTGGGCTCGCCCATTTCCCGGCTTGTCCTGTCCTTTGAGCGCCCCCTGCCCCTCGACGGGCTGGCCGAAATCAAGCTGGCTACCAACAGGCTTGAGACTCGCTGGGCGCGTGACGGCAGGCGGTTTTTCAATCTCGACCCGGGCTACGTCACCCAGGAACGCCTGGTCCTGGCCACGGGCAAGAATTTCACGCACAGGGTGTACCTGTCACAGGGAATCTGGGCCGACCTGACCCTCATTTTTCAAGGGGGAGACTGGTGTGACCTCCCCTGGACCTTCCCGGACTACGCCGCGCCCGAGGTCAAGAAGCACCTGACCCGCATCCGGGACATGTACAGGGAATCCCTCAAGCATTTAACATCATCAGAGGATACGCAATGCCCAAGAGTATGACCGGCTACGGCCGCGCCAGCGCCCAGGAGGAAGGTTGGACCCTGTCCTGGGAAATCCGCAGCCTCAACAACCGCCATCTGGATCTGAAGTGGAAGATTCCGCCCACCCTCTACGCCCACCAAAAAACCTGGGAAAACGAGGTCCGCACAGTGGCCAACCGGGGCGGGGTGGAGCTCTTTCTCGGGCTCAAGATCAACAACCCCGAGTTGCAGTCGCTTAGCCTGGACAGGACCATGGCGGCGTCCATGCTGCAGGAGCTTGAGACTCTGGCCGCATCCAAGGGCCTTTCACACACGCCGGACCTGAACCGGCTGTTGAACATCCCTTCCCTGTGGAAGGATTCCGGCAGCATCGACAACCCGCAGCTCATCGAAAGCCTGACCGAGACCCTGAAGAAGGCCCTTGCGGACTGGGACGAAGCGCGGGTCCGGGAAGGTCTGGCGCTGGAGGATGATCTGCGCGTGCGCTTTGCTCGCCTGACCGTGCTGGTGGAAGAGATCCGCGTCCTGGCGGCCCAGACCGCGCCGGAGCGTTTCGCCCTGCTGCAGGAACGGGTCGCCAAGCTGCTCCTTGACAGCGGTGCCCAGATAGATCCGGACCGCATGCTGCAGGAACTGGCAACCATCTCAGACCGGGTCGATGTCTCCGAGGAGCTGACGCGCCTTGAGATCCATCTCAAGGGCATCGACGGCTATTTCAACCAGACCGAGCCCGTGGGCCGCAAACTCGACTTCATGGTCCAGGAATGCTTCCGCGAGATCAACACCTGCGGCAACAAGAGCCAGAACACGAGCATCAGCCAGCTGGTGGTCTCCTTCAAGGCCGAACTCGAAAAATGCAGAGAGCAGATCCAGAACCTGGAGTAGGGCGTGGAAAAGAAAAAACTCCTCAACATCGGCTTCGGCAATGCCGTGGTCATAAGCAGAGTGGTGGCCATCGTCGGCCCGACCTCCTCCCCCATGCGCCGCCTGCGGGAGGAGGCCAAGCAGGCCGGACGGCTCATCGACGCGACGCAGGGCCGCAAAACCCGCTCGCTCATCATCACCGATTCGAACCACTGCATCCTGTCAGCCATCCAGCCCGAAACCATCAGCCAACGATTCACCGCCGGAGGCAGTGATGAATAGCGCAAGCACTCCCCCGCAAGCCAACGTGGGCATGATGCTCGTCATCAGCGCCCCTTCGGGCACCGGAAAAAGCACCCTCATCCGACGGCTGACCGCCGAATTCAGCGCCTTTACTTTTTCCGTGTCCTGCACCACCCGCGCACCCCGTCCGGGCGAGGCCAACGGCCGGGAATACCATTTCCTGACCCGCGAAGAGTTTGAGCGCCGCCGGGACGAAAGTTATTTCGCCGAATGGGCCGAAGTCCACGGCAACCTTTACGGCACCCCGAGACAGACCACCATGGACCTCCTGACCAAAGGCCGCGACGTCATCTTCGACATCGACGTGCAGGGCGCGCGCCAGATCAAGAGCAACATGGGGCAGGGCTGCTACGTGTTCGTCTTCCCTCCGTCACGCGCGGCTCTGGAGTCCCGGCTGACCGGACGGGGCACGGACAGCGAGGCCACCATCATCCGCCGTCTGGCCGCCGCCAGGGACGAAATCGGGGACAGCCGGTGGTTCGACCACTGGATCGTGAACGACGACTTGAATTTGGCTTACGAACAGCTACGAGCCATCTATGTGGCCGAAAAAACCAGACCCGCCTACCAGGAGTCCTGGCAAGCCGCCCTGATCCGCCAGTGGGGGCTCTCATGAAAACCTACCCGGCACTGGTTGTGGCCCTGGATTTTCCCGAGACGGCGCAGGCGCTGGCCCTGGCTTCGAGCCTGCAAGGCGTGGTGCCCTGGGTCAAGGTCGGTCTGGAGCTGTACCTGAACTCCGGACAGGAGCTTGTCGCCCGACTCAAGGATATGGGTTTCAAGGTTTTTCTCGATCTCAAATTCATGGACATCCCCAACACCGTGCAAGCGGCCACGGCCCAGGCCACGCGCATGGGCGTGGACATGCTGACCATCCACGCACTCGGCGGACGCGCCATGTGCGAAGCGGCGGCGGCAGGCCGGGCCCAGGGCCTTGCACCCGGACAGGCTTCCCCCCTCATCCTCGCCGTGACGCTGCTGACCAGCCTTGGGTCCAAGGATCTGGCCTGGAATCCCGACGCCACCGAGGCGGATCTGCGCGATCTGACCGTTTATCTGGCGCAAAGCGCCCAAAACTGGAAACTCGACGGCGTGGTCTGTTCAGGCAGGGAAGTTCGTGATATACGTCAGGCATGTGGAGCATCTTTTCAGCTCCTCACTCCTGGCATTCGCCTGCCCGACGCAGACTGTGGAGACCAGTCACGTGTCTGCACTCCGGCTCAGGCAGCCCGTGACGGCAGTGATTACCTTGTCGTCGGCCGACCCATCACCCGGTCGGACAACCCTGTGCAGGCAGCTCGGAACTATCTGAAGACAATCACATAATTTCTGCGGGGGACGCCCATGTCGGAAACTGAAAATCAACGCGCGCTTATCAAGGGCGTTTTTTCCTCAGAAAAAATTGCCAAGGTCGGTGCGGGTGCGACCATACGCAAGACCACGCAGACCATGTACTGGTTTGCCGAAGAAGACGACCAGGGCGTGATCACCATCCAGCCACTGAATCCGAACTACGTCCCTTCCGGTCCCAAGCAGGAGATCCCGAAAGAAGAATTCCTGGAGCAGTACGAACCCGAACCCGAGTTCTATTCGAGCAAGGTCTTTCCGAGTATCCGCAAACTCAATCAGACCATCGCCAAGGCCGAGCGACATCGAGTGAACGGGGACACCTACAGCGCGGAGTACGAATTCGACAACGCCCTGCGCGTCGATGAAGAAAACATCAGGGCCAATTTCGGCCTGGGCCTGACCTATCTGGACCGGGGAGAAACAGGCAAAGCCGACAACATCTTCCAACGCCTGATCAAGATGGAGGCGACCTTCGAGGCCGAACACAAGCACCTCTTCAATGATTTCGGCATCAGTCTGCGCAAGAACGAGATGTACGAACAGGCCACGGAGTACTACGCCAAGGCGCTGGAGCTCTCCCCGGCCGACGAGAACCTGCACTACAACATGGCCAGGGCCTGTTTCGCCAAGGCCGACATCCAGAGCACCATCGAACATCTGCGCACGGCCCTGCGCCTCAACAACAACCTGGAAATTGCCCAAAAATTTTTAGCGTACCTCAAGAAAAACAACCTGTTGCCGCAAGACATCTCCACCGCGGAAGCAAAAGTATCGGACTAACACGTTGCACACCCGCCACGGAGGAAACATGAACAACAGCACGGCGTCAAAAAGGGGCACTCGACGCAGTATTGAACGTTTTTCCTTGAGCATCCCCACGAAAGTGAGCTCGATCATGCATGACTATTCGGACCAGGAGCTGGCGACGACAAACATCTCTGCTGGAGGGGTCTTTTTCGAAACCGGGCAGACATATCCCGCCGGAACGCAAGTGACGCTGAACATCTCCCTCGATTTCGGCGGCATGAGAGCCGGCCAGCAGCAATCCAGATTTCGGGTCGAGGGCACAGTGGTGCGTACGGAAAAAAACGGCATGGCCGTCGCCTTCGATCCGACCAAGGTCACCTCCCTTTGCGTCAACTCGGGCAGAAAACCCGGCCAGGCAGGACCGGCCATGCTCGGCATCGTCGGAGACGACCCGCTCCTGAACGACCTTTTGGCTGCCAGACTCAGTCAGGAGACCGGAGTCAGCTGCAGCCACTCCCCTTCCCTGCCCAGAATTCTTGAAAGCGCCCGGCCCGACCTGACCCTTCTCGACTGCACCGGCATGTCCATGGAGGAGCTTTTGCAGGAGGCGAACGGCGAGGATTCCCCGTTCATGTCCACGTCCGTGGCCCTTTTCAACGTCCCGGAAGACCGCTCCCTCGAACTGGAAGCCCTCACCTCCGGCATTCGCGGCATCTTTTACCGCAACTCCCCGTTCAGGCTGATGGTCAAGGGTGTCAGCGCCATGCTTGAAAATGAGCTCTGGTTCTCCCGCGAGGCCATGTCCGCTTTTCTGCTCGGCAAGCAGAACCGCCCCGCCGAATTGATTGCCCCGGAAGACGGACAGGCCGAATTGAGCCAGCGCGAACAGGAAATTCTGCTCATGCTCGCCGCCGGAGCCACCAACAAGGATATCGCGCAGAAGCTTTTTCTGAGCCTCAACACCGTCAAATCGCACATCTACAACATCTACAAGAAAATCGACGTGCCCAACCGTCTACAGGCCTCGCTGTGGGCGGCCAGACACCTTGGAGCCAGAGAAAATTCTTGAGTTTCACGCGCAAGTATATCAAGGACCAATCCACGCCACGGGCCTCGCGTCCGGCTTCCCAGACACCCTAGACCACAGGTTCGAGCATTCATGAAGATTTTGTCCATAACCCAACTGCCGGTGCAGCCGGAGTTTGATTTTCCCACGTTCCTTTTCCTCTCCCAGATCGACGAACTCGGCCCGCGCGACATGCTCTCCGTGCTCGACGTCTGGGAAAAATGGCTTCCCCTTCTCAAGGTCTACAAGCTTGGTGACCGCAAGGAACATGTAGTCGTATTTCTTGAAAGCGAGGTGGAGGACCAGGTCGACGAAATCTGGAAGCAGTCCCCGTCGGAAGGATTCAAGCACGAGGCCATCGCCCAGACCATGATCATGGGGACCTTGAAGGCGCTGATGCCTGAACTGGGAGAAAAGCAATGCGCGCCGGTTCCGGTTCCAACCAAGCCACTGTGCCGGACGCTTGAAAAAATTGGTCTGAACCTGCAGGATTCAGGAGCCTTGGACCGCAAATACGCGACCATCACCCCCTACCCTCACCGCTACGGGTGTGAACGCTGCCATCTTAAAGACAGCTGCATAAAAAACATGAATCTGGATCTGGGCGGCATCATGAAATCGCAGCCCGCAGCAGACTGAGAGCCTTCCAGGAGCTCATGCGGACCTCGCCCGGTCCAATCCGGCTCGCGGCCGCACAGTGCCGCCCCAGAGATCGGAAGCGTGGATTGCCGCGTCGAAGACTCCCACGCAGAGCCTGGCTTCTCGCAATGACTTCGCACCCAACGTCAGGCCAACTCGAAAAAACCGACCATTCATGCGTCTTCCCAGCGGGCCGGGTTGGGCCGGGCTAGGGGCGCCGACTGTTTGACTGAGCCTGGCATCGTTTGTTGAATCGTTGCCAACCGAACCACCCAGACATAACGCCCTGCACGCAACGATTCGACTCTACGAGGCCGGAGAAGGAGTTTCGGCGGCCCTTGCCCGGCCCAACCCGGATCGCGGCCGTACAATGCCACCCCCGAGAACAGGGCTTGGATAGCCATGGCGGGACCGGACCGTGTCCCGCAAATTGAAAATACTCACAGGCTGACAGTCCCTTACTCTTTCCCTCCATCACCAAAAGCCTGCGCCATCAGATGCCTGTATAAACCGCCCAGGTCCGAGGGCGTGCGGTCAAGTACCGCCTGCCAGACTTCGTCCGACTCCATGCACAGATAGAGCTGCCGATCGAGCCCGCCCCGGCGCAACGCGTCGGCCAGGAAGCGGAACTGCTCGACCCGCAAGGGCCGCAACAGACGCTGCTTGCCGTCGATCCCGGTGATGAACTCCCCATGGATGTAGCTCGAACCGGGAAAATTCTCGATGATGCAGCGCTTCAGGTCCGGCATGTGTCGAAAAGAGCCCATGCTCACATAGGCGATCTCCTCGGGGCGCAGATGGTCGAAGATCATCTCCACCGTGCGGGCGTAGCCTTCCTGCCAGCCGGGAAAATGGATCATGGGGTCAAAATGCAGGCAGACCCGAAAACCCGCCCGGGCGCAGGTCCGTGCTGCGGTGAGGCGCTCTTCCAGGCTCGCGCACTCGCCCTGTTCCTCGTGCTCTGCTATGGCAGGTGCGTTCATGGACCAGGCCGGAAGGACCCTTGAGGGATCGCGGACAACGTCCATCCAGGACAGGTCCACCACCTTGGACTTGAGTTCAAGGCAGACCTGCGGATAGCTCCCCAGAAATTCGATCAGATCCCGGCTATAGCCGGTCAGGGCCTCAAGCACCAATGAATCGGTGAATTCCCCGGTACCGACCCGGTAGCGGCGATCAGGGTTTGCGCTGAAGGACTGGTCCAGCTCCTGCCACAGGTCGTCCTGGTTGGCCCAGACCTTGAGCACGCGGTCCTGAAAATAGGCCTGCAAAATGCAATACGAGCAGCGAAGCGGGCAATTTTCACCGATATGCACGATCTGGTATCCGCAGCAACGATAATGGCTGGTGCCGGGGCAATGACGCAAAAAACGACCCCGGTACCGCTTCAGGTAAAGGATATCCTCACGCGCCAGCCCTGAGGACAGGGTTTCGCCCTCGTCCAGTACTTCCGCCGTCAGGTGGGGCAACCTCTGACGCACGCGCTGCGCCACGGGGGAACCGGCCACGGCCGCATCGACCACAACCCGGCTGATGCCCTGCAGATAGGTAGGCAGGGCCGTCATTTGTCCCCCAAAGGAAAAAGGCCGCCCAGATCTTCCCGGACCGCGATGCGGGCAAGTTCAGCGCTGGCAGCGTGCAGATCGGCCGGGCTCGTCAGGCGCACGCTCAGTTCCACGGCGTTGCTCTCGAACACGTCCGGCTGGACCACCCGCCAACGCGTTCCGGCCGAGACCCGGCGGGCGGTGTCGACAAACTCGCGCTCCATGTCCGACAGTACCGGGTAGCGCTGCAGGCGTACCTCGTGAATGATGCGGGTCATGGCGTCCTTGGGCGAAAGACCGGCAGCCAGAATCTCTCTCAAACCCGCGCCCTCCAGCACTTTTGCCACGGAAACACCGTCACGGGCACAGACCTCGCGAATCCACGTCAGCACGTTGACCGCGTTCCCGCGTGACCAGAAGAGCGAGGCAAAGAGCGCCTCAAGGGCCTCAAGATCTTCAGGGGCAAATGCTTCCAGCACGTCCGCGCAAGCCAGGGGCACAGCGCCCGTGCCCAGAAACGCATCCCAGCGCGCAGGCAGCGTCAGCCAGGCGCGGACCAGGCGCATCTTCTTGGAACGCGCTTCAAAGCCGAGCGCCTCAAGCACCCGCGCCATGTTCACGTCCGACAGGGCGTTGAAGTAGCGCAGGGCCAGAACGAGCTGCCCGTCGGTTAACTCCGCACCGGCATTGGACTGCACATAGGTCAGTCCTCTGGCCTCTGCGCCGAGGGCACCAAGGTCCAGGCACAGAATCTCACGGCCAAGCTCCGCCAGGGCGGCAACCCGGGCCGCACCCGCAACGAGCACGGGCCGTGCGCCTGCGGCATCGACCAGCACGGGCACGAGCTGTCCGTGGTCTTTCAGGCTGCGGCGCAAGGTCGGGGACGGCGGAGCGGACCAGAAAAGCCAGGGCCCATCGGCATCCATATTCTCGGCACGGCAACGCAGGAGCGTGGCGGATGCAGGGTCCAGGGGCTGTGAATCGACCGTGTTCATGATTTTCTCTCAACAATTTTGAAGAATTACGCAGCACTTAAAATCCCATTGCTCTTGACAACTTCCAAGACCCCTCTCTATAGGGGTATTTCTTGAAAAAGTTCAGGATAGCAGGCGGTTTACAAGCGCTCGGGGACTTAGAGCGTGGGACTTTCATCCAATTTCTTCTCTTTTGCAAGCGAATTCCCGTCGATCATTATGAAAGACTGGAACGATCTTATACCCTGTAGCCATATGGTTGCGTAATACTTTGCATAAGGGGGCTGTATGCAGGATCAACTTCAAAAACAGAGGACTTTCGCCCTGATAGGGCATGGAGGAACCGGAAAGACTTCAGTGGCCGAAATGCTGCTGTTCGCCGCCGGTTCCATTACCAGGCTGGGCAAGATCGACGAGGGCTCGACAGTCCTCGACTACGAACCCGAAGAAACCAAACGCAGGGGCAGCATTCAACCCGGCTTTGCGCAGCTCCCCTGGAAGAAGAACCTGAATTTTCTCATCGACACGCCCGGCGACAACAACTTCATTGGTGATCTTCCCTATCTTCTGCAGGGCGCGGACAACGTGGTCCTGATCATCGACGCCATCGACGGGGTCAAGCCGCTGACCAGGAAGATCTGGTCCGAAGCAGTCAAGGCCTCGCTCCCGGCCATGGTCTTCATCAACAAGATGGACCGTGAACGTGCAAATTTCCAAATGGCCTATCAGGCCCTGTCCGACACCCTGGGCATCAAGCCCGTCCTCCTCTATCTGCCCATCGGCAGCGAAGCCGACTTCCGGGGCCTGGTCGATATCCTGGCCGAAAAGGCCTACGCCTTCGATGAGAATGGCGCCCTGACGCCCATCGACATGCCTGAAGACCTGGCCGACGAAGTCACCATGACGCGTGAAATCGCTGTAGAAAACATCGCCGAAAGCAGCGAAGAGTTGATGGAAAAATACCTCGAGGAAGGCTCGCTGACGGACGAGGAAATGATCGCCGGTCTGCGCGCAGGCATCGCCGCACGCATGCTGGTCCCGGTCTGCGCGGGCGCCGCCTTGCAGAACAAGGGTGCGGTCACGCTCCTTGAGACCATGCAGAACCTCATGACTTCGCCACTGGAACACGAGCCCTGGCTCGACGCCGACGGCAACGAACGCCCGTCGAGCCCTGACGCACCGTTTGCCGCTTTTGTCTTCAAGACCATTGCCGACCCCTTCGCCGGGCAGCTGTCCGTGCTGCGCGTGCTCTCCGGCGTGCTCTCCCCCGACGCCAGCGTCCTCAACGCAACCAAGGACGAAAAGGAAAAGATCGGCCAAATCCTGTTTCTGGAAGGCAAAAAACAGACCCCCTGCAAGCACGAGGTCGGACCCGGAGCCATCGTGGCCGTGGCCAAACTCAAGAACACGGCCACCGGCGACACCCTGTGCGCAGAGAAGGCCCCGTTCATCCTGCCCAAGCCGGCCTTGAGCCCATCCATCATTTCCTATGCCCTGGCCGCCGAGGAAAAAGGCGAGGAAGACAAGGTCTTCGCGGCGGTGCAGAAGCTTCTGGACGAGGACATCAACCTGCACCTGGTGCGGAACGACGAGACAGGCGACATGCTGCTCACCGGCATGGGACAGCTGCACATCGAGCTGGCTGTGGAAAAGGTCAGGCGCCGCTACAAGACCAACATTCTCCTCAAAACCCCCAAGATCCCCTACCGCGAGACCATCAAGGGCAAGGCCCAGGTCCAGGGCCGGCACAAGAAACAGTCCGGCGGACGCGGCCAGTTCGGCGACTGCTGGATCCGCATGGAGCCCAACGCCCGCAGTGCGGGCTACGAGTTCCTTGACGAGATCGTCGGCGGTTCCATTCCGCGCAACTACATTCCGGCGGTGGACAAAGGCGTCCAGGAAGCGGCTGCACGCGGATTCCTGGCCGGCTATCCCATGGTCGATTTCAAGGTGGCCGTTTACGACGGCTCCTACCACAACGTCGACTCTTCTGAAATGGCGTTCAAGATCGCGGGCTCCCTGGCCTTCAAGAAAGCCGTCGAGATGTGCAACCCGATACTGCTCGAACCCATCATGCTCGCGGCCGTGTTCATTCCCGACGAGTTCATGGGCGACGTCATCGGCGACCTCTCCAGCCGGCGCGGACGGGTCCTGGGCTCCGACTCCATCGGCGGGGTGACCGAAGTTAAGGCTCACGTGCCCATGGCCGAAATGATGAAATACGCCCCGGACCTGCGCTCCATGACCGGAGGCCAGGGCACCTTCACCATGGAGTTCGCCCATTACGAGGAATGCCCGCCCAACGTGGCCGAGCAGGTCATCGCCGACAGCAAGAAAGAAGAAGATTGAACCCGTCTTCCGCACGAAAAAGGCCGCTCCAACGCGGCCTTTTTTTTGGTCTTGTCCTTGGGCTTCACTTCCCTTAGTTTCCGTAAGGATGCGCAAGCATCAAATCACACCTCAACAAACCGGAGCCCCTTAATGCCCGAATCGCACGTTACCCTGACCCCGCTTGGCGGGCTGGGAGAAATAGGCATGAACTGCATGGCCCTGGAGACCGAGCAGAGCATGATCCTCGTGGACTGCGGGCTCATGTTTCCGGATGTCATTCTCTATGGGGTCGATGTGGTCATCCCCCGCATGGACTTCATCGTCAGCCGCAAGCACAAGTTGAAGGGCATCATTCTGACCCATGGACACGAAGACCACATCGGTGCGCTGGCCTGGCTTGTCCCCTACCTGCAGGATGTTCCCCTCTACGGCTCGGAGTTCACCCTGCGTCTGGCCATGAAACGCCTGCAGGAGCGCAATCTCGAATCCCATGTAAAGCTGCACCCGGTGCACGCGCGGGAACGGGTCGACCTGGGCGAATTCGCCGTGACCTTCATGCCGGTCTGCCACAGCATCATCGAGGGCTTCGGCCTTGGCATCGAGACTCCGGCCGGGCGCATTGTGCACACCGGGGATTTCAAGATCGACCGCAATCCCCAGGGTGCGCACGCCACGGACCTCGAAGCCTTCCAAAAATTCTCGCACGACGGCGTACTGCTCCTGCTTTCCGACTCGACCAATGTGGAAAGGGAAGGTTTTTCACTCACCGAACAGGAAATCCAGGACTCCCTTGACGAGGTCTTTGCCGAGGCCAAGGGCCGCATCCTGGTGACCCTGTTCGCCACGCACATCCAACGCATGCAGGAAATTTTCGATCTCGCCGCCAAACACGGCCGCAAGGTGGCCTTCACGGGGCGCAGTCTGGTCACCAACATCGAGGTCGCCAAGGACCTCGGACACCTGCGCTTCAACCGCGAAAACTCCTGCGACATGGAAGAGCTGGCATATCTCGACGACAGCCGGATCGTCATCCTGCTGACCGGCTCCCAGGGCGAACCCCTTTCGGCCCTGAGCCGTGTGGCCCGGAGCGAACACCGGCAGATCAACATCCACAAGGGCGACACCGTAGTCATGTCCTCGCGCTTCATCCCGGGCAACACCAGGGCCATCACCCGGGTCATCAACGACCTCTACCGGCACGGAGCGAGCGTCCTCTACGAAAAGGTGCAGGCCATCCACGCCTCCGGCCACGCCCACCAGGAAGAGCTCAAGATCATGCTCGACACGGTCCGACCCAAATTCTTCGTTCCGGTGCACGGCGAATACCGCCACCTCTTCAAGCACGCCGAACTGGCCGTTTCGCGGGGCATCGCGCCCGAACGGGCGCTGATCCTCGAGAACGGCCATCCCGTGACCCTTTCGTCCTCGGGCATCCGCCTGGAGGAAGCGGTCTTCGCCGAGTCCATCCTCGTCGACGGCAAGGGCGTGGGCGACGTGGGCCAGAGCGTGCTCAAGGAACGCCAGATCCTGGGCGGCGAAGGGCTTGTCATCGTGCTTCTGGTGCAGGACGAATTCGGGACCATCGTTTTCGGCCCCAGCATCCAGTCCAAGGGCTTCATATTCGAGCAGCATTTCTCCCACATTCTCGAAGACGCCAAGTGCATCATATTAGATGTCATGGAAGGCAACCCCGGTAGCGAAGCCTACAAGCTGGAAGAGAAAATCAGGTCTTCCCTGCGCCGCTTTTTTCGCAAGGTCCTGGAACGCGACCCCATCGTCATTCCCCTCATCGCCCGGGTATAATTTTTTCTTGCCAAGCACAAAGCACTCGCGTACCGACTTCAGTTCCCAAACACTCCACACGTCCGCATTTTTGGTTTGGCCCATTCGGGCTCCTGTGGGCGGAGGAATAAAACCAAGGAGATTACCATGGCTTATGTAAGTATGAAACAGATGCTGGAGACCGGAGTTCACTTCGGCCACCAGACCCGCCGCTGGAACCCCAAGATGCGCCCCTTCATTTTCGGCGCGCGCAAGGGAATTCACATCATCGACCTGCAGCAGACCGTGAAGCTGTACCGCAAGGCCCACGATTTCATCGCCGATACCGTAGCCCGCGGCGGAAAGATCATTTTTGTCGGCACCAAGCGCCAGGCGCAGGACGTGATCAAGACCGAAGCAGAGCGCTGCGGCATGTACCACGTCACCAACCGCTGGCTGGGCGGCACCCTGACCAACTACCAGACCATCCGCACCAGCATCACTCGCCTCAAGAAGCTCGAGACCATGTTCGAGGACGGCTCCGTGAGCCGCTTCCTGAAGAAGGAAGTCGTGCGCATGGAACGCGAAGTCACCAAGCTGAACCTGACCCTGGGCGGCATCAAGGACATGGAAGAACCGCCTGCGGCCGCATTCATCATCGATCCGCATCGCGAAGAGATCGCCGTCAAGGAATGCCGCAAGCTCGGCATCCCGATCGTGGCCGTGGTCGACACCAACTGCGATCCCGACCTGATTGACTATATCATCCCCGGCAACGACGACGCCATCCGCGCCATCAAGCTTTTTGCCGGCGCCATGGCCGACGCCTGCATGGAAGGCGCCGCCAGCACCAAGGACACCGTGGAAGAGCCCAAGACCACCAAGGTTCCCGAAGTTGAACTCCCGGCCGGTTCCGCAGAGCCGGAATCCGTAGATACAGACGAAGAGGTATAATACGATGAGTATCACTGCAGCGATGGTTAAGGACCTGCGCGAACGCACCGGCGTAGGCATGATGGATTGCAAAAAGGCACTGGCCGAATGCGATGGCGATGAAGAAAAAGCCATTGCCTGGCTGCGCGAAAAGGGGCTGTCCAAGGCCGCCAAGAAAGCCGGACGTGCAACCTCCGAAGGTCTGGTGACCGTAGTCCTGTCCGCTGACGGCAAATCCGCGGCCATGAGCGAACTCAAGTGCGAGACCGACTTCGTGTCCAAGAACGAGGAATTCATTGCCCTGGCCGAAGGCCTGGCCAACCTCGCCCTGGAAAAGAAGACTGACGACGTGGCAGCCCTGCCTGCCGAAGCCACCGACCTGACCGGCCTGATCGGAAAGATCGGCGAGAACATGCAGGTCGGCCGCCTGGCTTACGTGTCCTTCTCCGGTGACGGAGCCATCGGCACCTATGTCCACTCCACCAAGAAGCTTGGCGTCCTGGTCGAGCTTTCCGGCCAGGTCACTCCCGAGCTGGCCAAGGACGTAGCCATGCAGATCGCAGCCACCAATCCCCTTTGCGTAGGCCCGGATCAGATCCCGGCCGAGACGCTGGCCCAGGAGAAGGAAATCTACCTGAACCAGGCCAAGGAAGAAGGCAAGCCGGCCCAGATCGCCGAAAAGATCGTCGAGGGACGCATCCGCAAGTTCTATCAGGAAGTCTGTCTGCGCGAACAGCTCTTCATTAAAGACGACAAGAAGACCATCAAGGATCTTCTCGGGAAAAACGCCGACATCGTCCGGTTCTTCCGGTTCGCCATCGGCGCATAAGCAAAGGGCCGCAAGGCCCTTTTTTTTGGCCCTCAGATCATCAAACCCCGCATCTGTCCCGCTTCACGCCTCCTGTTGCAGCGAGTGCGCGAAATGGATATACGATCATCCGAGAAGGAGGCCAGGGCATCCCGGCCTCCTTTTCGTTCACCGCTTACCCAAGAGGTACCTACACAATGGAGAAACTCCGATACGGCAGAGTAATGCTCAAGCTGAGCGGAGAGGCCCTGGCCGGAGAGCAGGGCTTCGGCATCGAACCTCAGACCATCCAGTCCATCTGCCGTGAACTTGCCGAGGCGGCTTCCATGGGAGTGCAGCTCAGCATGGTCATCGGTGGTGGCAACATTTTTCGTGGGATTTCCGTCTCATCCAAGGGCATGGACCGTGCTTCGGCCGACTATATGGGCATGCTGGCCACGGTCATGAATGCCCTGGCCGTTCAGGACGCCCTCGAGAAACTCGGCATCACGACCCGCGTCATGACCGCCATCGACATGAAGGAAGTGGCCGAACCCTACATCCGGCGCCGCGCCATCCGTCATCTCGAGAAAGGCCGCGTGGTCATATGCGCCGCCGGAACGGGCATCCCCTATTTCACCACGGACACTGCGGCAGCGCTCAGGGCCATGGAACTCAAATGTGAGGCCATCTTGAAGGCCACCAGGGTCAACGGGGTCTACGACAAGGACCCTGAAAAGCACCCCGACGCGGTCATGTTCAACAAGCTGACCTATCTCGACGTGCTGCAGCGCCGTCTCAAGGTCATGGATTCCGCAGCCATATCCCTTTGCATGGACAACAAACTCCCCATCGGGGTCTTCAACCTCTTTGTGCCCGGCAATATCCAGCGGGTAGTCAGGGGCGAAGAAGTCGGAACAATTGTTCAAGGAGAATGACATGGAAAAGCACACACAGGATTGCACAAACAGGATGCAGAAAAGCATCGACAGTCTGGAAAAGGATTTCTCCAAGCTGCGCACCGGGCGGGCTTCCACAGCCCTGGTGGACAGCATCCGGGTCGATTACTACGGCACCCCGACCCCGCTCAATCAGGTCGCCTCCGTATCCATCCCGGACAGCCGCACCATCTCCATCTCTCCCTGGGATCGTAGCGCCTTCAACAGCATCGAGAAGGCCATCATGAAGTCGGACTTGGGACTCACTCCCATCAACGACGGTCGGGCCATTCGCATCAACATCCCGGTCCTGACCGAAGAACGCCGCAAGGACCTGGTCAAGATGGCCAAAAAATACACCGAAGATGCCAAGGTCGCCATCCGCAACGTGCGCCGGGACGTCAACGACGCTCTCAAAAAGATGCACACCGCCAAGGAAATCAGCGAAGACGATCTGCACAAGGCCCAGGATGAGGTCCAGAAGACCACGGACAACTTCGTGAAAAAGGCTGATGCGGCCTTTACCGAGAAAGAAAAGGAAATCATGGAGATCTAGATCCAGTCCATGCCACCGCTCAATCATCTCGCCATTATCATGGACGGCAACGGCCGCTGGGCCCGCGCCAAGGGGCTTGACCGCAGTGCCGGCCACAAAGCCGGCACCGAAACCGCCCGCGAAATCGTCAAGGAATGCCGAAAACTCGGCATTCCCTACCTGACGCTCTACACCTTCTCCAAGGAAAACTGGTCCAGGCCCAAGCAGGAAGTCGGCTTCCTTTTTGGCCTGCTCAAGGACTTTTTGACCGAGGAACTGCCGTCTCTGCTGGAGCAGTCCATCCGCCTGAACGTACTCGGGGATCTGGATGAACTGCCCCTGGCAACCCGGCAGGTGCTGCGCCACGCCATGGAAAAAACCGCCGCCTGCTCGGCCATGAACCTGAATCTGGCCCTCAACTACTCGGGACGGCTTGAAATCCTGCGGGCTTGCAAGGCCTTGCTTGAAAATCAGGTCAAGCCCGAGGAGCTGACAGAAGAAATGTTCGCAAGCGAACTCTACACCTCGGGCATGCCCGATCCGGACCTGATTCTGCGCACCAGCGGCGAACTGCGGCTGAGCAATTACCTGCTCTTCCAGAGCGCCTACAGCGAGCTCTATTTCTCCGCCGTGCCCTGGCCGGACTTTCATGTGCCCGAACTGCATGCCGCACTGGATGACTACGCGTCCCGCCAGCGGCGTTTCGGGACCACTGGGGAGGAGTCCGCATGAAAAGTCCGCATTTCAAGCGCGTCCTGACCTCCCTGCTGCTTCTGCCCTTGCTGGGATGGGCCATCTACAGCGGCGACCCAATTCTGAGCATCGGCATCTCCGCCGTGGCCGGTCTTGGCCTCCTGGAGTTCTACGCCATGTTCTGGCCGGGACGGGAGAAGCCTGTCTGGAAGACCATCGGAGTGCTCTTCGCTCTGGGCATGGTCTGGGCTCCTCTGGCCTGGAGCGGCGGTGCCCTGGTCTGCTCGGCCATGCTGGGCGTGGCCGTCTCATTTCTGATCGCCCATGACAGGGGCAAATCCCCCGACGCCTTTCAGGACAGCCAGACGCTGCTCTTCGGACTTCTGTACCTGCCCTTTATCCTGCGTCTGTTCAGGACCATCTCGGCGCCCGAGATCGGGCTCGTGCTGCTGACCACTTTCGCCGCCGACACCGGAGCCTACTATGCGGGAAGCTTTATCGGCGGACCCAAGATCTGGCCGTCGGTCAGTCCGAAAAAGACCTGGGCAGGCAGCCTTGGCGGACTCTGTGCGAGCGTCCTGGTCTGCACCGCCATGGGTTTCTCTTTCGGCAACGCGCACTGGACGAGTTTCGCCCTGCTCGGTGCGGCTCTGAACATTGCCGCGCAGATTGGCGACTTTTTCGAGTCCGCCCTGAAACGCTGGCGCGGGATAAAAGACTCCGGCAAAATCTTGCCCGGTCACGGCGGCATTCTGGATCGCATCGACAGCCTGCTTTTCACCCTCCCACTGTACTGCGGGCTGACCGCCCTGTTTTCCTTTTTCGCCTGAGACAAAACCATGAAATACATCTCAGGCCTCTCATCCCCGGTTTTCGAACGCCCCGACCAGCGCAACCTCGCCATTCTGGGCAGCACCGGGTCCATCGGCACGAGCGCGCTCAAGGTCGTGGCCAAGAACAGGGACGATCTTAACGTCGTGGCTCTGGCCGGAGCCAGAAACATGGAGCTGCTGGCCAGACAGGCCGAAACGTTCCGCCCTGCTTATCTGGGCGTCCTCAGCGAAGACAAGGCCAAAGAGCTGCGCGCGCTGCTTCCCGGCGGTTATTCCCCACGCATCCTTGTAGGACAGGAAGGGTACACCGCCATGGCCACCCTCCCCGAGGCCGACCTCATCCTGGCCGCCCAGGTCGGCGCGGCCGGGCTGGTACCGGCCCTGGCCGCGGCCGAGGCCGGAAAGGTGCTCTGTCTGGCCAACAAGGAGGCTCTCGTCCTGGCCGGGGACCTTTTTCGCCGTGTCTGCCAGGCCAGCGGGGCCGTCATTCTTCCGGTGGATTCCGAACACAACGCCCTTTTCCAAGCCTTCGCAGGCCACGAAGGCAGGCAGGCCTGCCGCCTGATCCTGACCGCGTCGGGCGGACCGTTTCGCACGAAAAGCCTGCAGGAAATCCAGGCGGTGACCCCGGCCCAGGCCCTGAAGCATCCTAACTGGTCAATGGGCGCAAAAATTTCCATCGACTCCGCGACCATGATGAACAAAGGTCTTGAGATCATCGAGGCCGTGCATCTGTACGGCGCGTCTCTGGACGAGGTGGATGTGGTGGTCCATCCCCAATCCATCGTTCACTCCCTGGTCGAATACGAAGACGGCTCGCAGCTGGCCCACCTGGGCATGCCGGACATGGAGATCCCCATCGGCTACTGCCTCGGCTATCCGCGGCGGCTGCAGATCGGCCTTGAGCGCCTCGATCTGGCACGGATCGGCACTCTGACTTTCGAGTCCCCCGACCCGCTGCGCTTTCCCTGCCTGAATCTGGCACGCGAGGCGCTGTCCGCCAGTTCAAGCCACCCCGTGGTGCTCAATGCCGCCAACGAAATCGCGGTTCAGGCTTTTCTGGACGGGCGCATCTCTTTCCCGGGAATTGCACGGCTCATCGAACTGATGCTGGCCAATCATTCCTTGACCTGCGTGCATGATCTGGAGGACATTTTGGACCTCGATGCGCAAACACGAACTCGGTCCGAAGAGGCCATAGGAAAAGGCGAATGGTAACCAGTATTCTGGCTGTGGTTGTAGTCCTGGGCGGACTGATCTTTTTTCATGAGCTGGGACACTTCGTTGTCGCGCGCGGCCTCGGCATGGGTGTGAGCGTCTTTTCCCTGGGATTCGGGACGCGCCTCTTCGGCTTCACCCGGGGCAAGACAGACTACCGTGTCTGCGCCTTTCCCCTGGGAGGATATGTTCAGCTCGTCGGCGAATCCGTGGACGCCGAACTTCCCGAAGGATTTGGACCGGAGGAATCCTTTTCGCGCAGACCTCCCTGGCAGCGCATGCTGGTCGTACTGGCCGGGCCCGTTTTCAACTTCATCCTGGCCTGGTTCATTTTCTGGGGACTGGCCTACAGCCAGGGAGTGCAGGAACTTCTGCCCGTCATCGGCCAGGTGACCAACTCGAGCGCTGCCGAAGAAGCCGGCATCATGCCCGGGGACCAGATTATCGAGATCGATGGCGTACAGATCGCGGTCTGGGAAGATCTGGTCGATCGCATCGAGACCAATGAGGGCGATTCGATGTTCCTGACCGTGCAGCGGGGCAGCGAGCTCTTTTCCGTGCACGTTACCCCACGGCTGCAGGAAAAGCGCAATCTGTTCGGCGAGATCAAGACCATGCCCATGCTCGGCATCGCACCAAAAGGCGAGATCCTGAGCCGCGAGCTCGGCTTTTTTGAATCGGCGGTCCAGGGTGCACGTCAAATCTGGGAAGTCAGCGGGCTGATGGTCATGGGCATCGTCAAGCTCATCGAGCGGGTCATCCCCATGTCGGACATGGGCGGGGTCATCCTCATCACCGAGATGATCCACAAGGAAGCGCAAAACGGCCTGGTCAACCTGCTGGCCCTGACCGCGCTGATCAGCATCAATCTCGGGATCCTGAACCTGCTGCCCATCCCGGTGCTGGACGGCGGGCACATCCTCTTTTTCTTCCTGGAAACCATCACCGGCAAACCCCTGAGCCCGCGCGTGCAGCAATTTGCCCTGAAAATCGGCATGATGCTGCTGCTCATGCTCATGATTCTGGCCACTTTCAATGATATCGTCCGACACTTCAGATAGCCGCTATCTCGCGCTCAACTGCGCCGAGGAGCGCATTCAGGTTGTCCTTGGCAGCGCGCGGGAGGTCATGTTCAGCGAAGAGATTCTCTGCCCCGGCCAATCCATCCGCCACTTGGCCACGGCCATCGAGCGCGCCCTGCGGGTGCAAGCCATGAACACTGGCGAACTTTCGGGCATCGCCTGTGTGCGCGGACCGGGATCGTTCACAGGCCTGCGCATCGCCCACGCTGCCATGCACGGGCTGTCCCGTCCGCACGCCATCCCCATGGCCGGCCTGCAATATCCGCAGATCCTGGCCACCCAGGCCGAACCGTTCGTGCATGGCTGCGAACTCTGGGTTCTGACCTACGCCCGCAAGGGCCAGGTCTACATCCAGGGATTTGTCGCGGGCACGCCTCTGGCTCATGTCTGCCCACTGCCGGTTCTCAACGCGTACGAGCTGCTTCAGTCACGCCCGGCGGACATCTTTCTGCTTGGCAGCGGCCTGCGCAAAAATCCTGAATTGCAGGCCTTGCCAAAAGCCACGGCCCTGCCGCAGCCTCTCGACACACCCTTGCCAGCCTCTCTGCTGGCAGCAGCATGCAAGGCCGAATACTCAAACCAAACGCCCCAGCCGCTTTATCTGCGCAAGTCCGACGCCGAGGACAATCTGGAATCCATCGCAAGTTCGCGCGGCATTCCGGCTACCGACGCCCGCAGGCACATCCCCGATTTCGAATAATTTCGTCCGACATGAGCTGTCAGACAAAATTCCTCTAAAGAAATTCCGCTTCCTGCCGATTCACTCATCAAGACCAAAGAGCAAGGCCCGCAACTGCTCGATTCAAAGGCAAGGAAGCCGCTAATCTTTCAAGGAGGAATTTTTTATGTCACTCATTATCAACCACAACCTGATGGCCATGAACGCGAACCGCAACCTGTCGGCCGCGTACGGCAACCTGTCAACATCCGTCAGCCGCCTGTCTTCGGGCCTGCGCATCACCACCGCCGCCGACGACGCGGCGGGCCTCGCCATTCGCGAGCTCATGCGTGCCGATATCGCGTCCCTGAACCAGGGTGTCAGAAACGCCAACGACGCCATCTCCATGATCCAGACCGCCGACGGCGCCCTTGGCGTCATCGACGAAAAGCTGATCCGCATGAAGGAACTGGCCACCCAGGCGGCCACCGGCACCTACAGCTCGGACCAGCGCCTGATCATCGACTCGGAGTACCAGCAGATGGCCTCGGAAATCACCCGAATCGCCAACGCCACGGACTTCAACGGCATTTACCTGCTGAACGGCAATCTTTCCGCCACCTCCACCGCTGTCTCCAGCTGGGCGAGCAGCCACAGTGGCAGCGGCCTGGCCTCGACGGGCCCGCTCAAGATCCACTTCGGCACGGGCAACGATTCCGCGGAAGACTACTACTACATCGCCATCGGCAACGCGACCGCCTCCGCTCTTGGCGTGGGCCTTTCTTCCGACACGAGCAAGGCGAACGGCTCGCACGGCGTGGCCTCCGCCGGTGCCAGCATCTCCACCCAGCAGGGTGCGCAGGAAGCCTTGGCAGCTCTCAACGCGGCCATCACCTCCAAGGATAACATCCGAGCCAATCTCGGCTCCTTGCAGAACCGTCTTGAGAACACCATCACCAACCTGCAGATCCAGGCAGAAAACCTGCAGGCTGCCGAGTCCCGGATCTCCGATGCCGACATCGCCACGGAAATGACCAACTTCGTGCGTAACCAGATCCTGACCCAGTCCGCCGTGGCCATGCTCTCCCAGGCCAACACCCTGCCGCAGATGGCTTTGCAGCTCATGCAGGGATAATGACAACTTCGTAAAACCTCATTCCCGGCCGGGTCGCGGAAGCGGCCCGGCCTTTTTAACTCGGCAACGTTGATTCTGGCACCAGGTTTGCTCGAAGCGTGAGTAGATTCGTCCAACCCAACGCACCAGAGGAATGACATGGCTGATGACCTGACCAGTTCGCTTGTTTCCGGATCCATCCGTTTCACGGGCCTAGGCTCCGGGACGGATTTCGACTCCATGGTGACCAAGCTCATCGAGATCGAACAAGTCAGAACCAAACGGCTCGAGAGTTGGCGGTCAGACTGGGAAGCCAAGAGCGACGCCTTTGATTCGCTCTCAATGAACATGCTCTCCCTCAAAACGTCCCTGAATTCCATGAACACCACGGACGAGTTCCTGACCAAGAACGCACTCTCCTCCAACACCACAGCATTGACCGCCACGGCAGGCAGCAGCGCGGAAGAAAGTACCCATCAGGTGGATGTGCTGTCCCTGGCGACCAACGACATGCACATGGGGGCGGTAATTTTTTCCTCCCCGGACGATGTCATAAGCGGCGGCTCGGCAGGAAGTTTTGTCTTTGCGGCCGGGTCCCGGCAGGTGACCGTGAATGTATCGAGCACCACGACCCTGACCCAGTTTGCCAGTCTCATCAACTCCGATGCGGACAATCGCAACTACGTCCGCGCCAGTGTGGTCAACGACGGCAGCGGTTACCGGCTGCAGATCCGGGGCATGAACCTGGGGGCGGGCAATGACTTCCTTGTCGATGACGCGTCGACCTCGGCCAATCTGCTCCCCAATTTCAGCCAGGCGCAGTTCATTGAAACCCAGAACGCAGCCAACGCCAAGCTTCGGGTCGATGGCTTTCCTCTTGATCCTCCCACCGCCACCGAGGATGTGCTCAAAGCCACCTTCACCGGCAAGACGACCGCCGACACGGTCACCACCGCCGACGGTACCTTCAGGTTCGCCTATGGAGGCACGCTGTATTCCGTCGCTGTCGAGGCCGCGGATACCTACGCAGCGCTGGCCGGAAAGATCAACGCTGAGGTGGGATTTTCCATGGCCACGGCCGCAGACGTGTCCGGCAATGTCGAACTGACCCTGACGGGCGCGGCTGGCTCGGACAAACAGATTTCCATCATTAATTCTCCCGGGACCACGATCGGCGCACTGCAGCCGGGCGCCTTCGAGCAGCTTCAAGGCGCCACAGACGGCTATTTCGAACGCAAAACAAACTCCATTTCGGACATCATCTCCGGCGTGACCATGAACCTGGCCAGCATCGGCAGCGCGACCATCACCACAAGCCTTGACTCGGAAGCTGTCGCCGAGAAAGTGCAGACATTTGTCGATGCAGTGAATTCGGTACTGCAGGAAATCAAGGACCAGACCCAGGTCACGACTGTCGGCGAAAACGTTTCCGGATCCCTGCTGACCGGCAACTACGGCATGCAGATGATCCAGCAGAAGCTCAAAAACATCCTCGCGGAAAAAGGGGTCGGGTTTGACTACGACATGGACCCCATCGTCTCCCTGGGCAGCGTAGGCATCACCACGGACACCAGCCAGGGCTCCCCGACCTTTGGCCTGCTGGTCTTCGACTCCAGCGCCTTTTCAGCAGCGCTGAACACCGACCCCGACGCCGTGGCCCGCCTCTTCAGCGCAGACTATTACCCTTCGACCAAGGAAATAGTGAACGGCGTTGCTGTGGAATCTTCGAATTTCAATTTCGATTCGGCCATCAAAGGCATCACGAAAGCCGGGGAATACGCAGTGAACTACACCGTAGACGCTGGCGGCAACATCACGTCCGCCAGCATCAACGGATACCCGGCCAGCATCGACGGCACGAAGATTGTGGGCCAAGGGGACGAAAACGGGGCCAGGGGCCTCTCCCTTGAGGTCATCAATCTGACGGCCGGTTCGTATTCCGGTTCAGCCCAGATCAAATCCGGCAAGACCCAGGAGTTGATTGACGAACTCAAAAGGTTGACAGACGCAACTACCGGAACTCTTGAAGTCCTCAAAGACAACTATCAGGACATCATGGATTCCATCGACGACAAGATCGCCTATGAAGAGCGCCGCCTGGCTCTCCTGGAAAAGAACCTGCGCCTGCGCTTTGCCAATTTGGAAGCCCTTCTCGGCAATTACGACAACATATCCACACAGCTGAAGTCACAAATCGACAGCTTGTCCAGCACTTGATTGAAAGGAGTTCGCATCGTGCACAAAGCCGCCAACGCCTACATGCAGACACAGGTCACCACCACAACCCCTGGTCACCTCGTGGTCATGCTTTACGACGGGGCCATCACCTTCCTGGAGCAGGCCAAGGGGGAAATTCAGGCGAAAAACTTCGCCAAGAAAGGCATCCTCATCTCCCAGGCTCTCGACATAATCGCGGAACTCGACGGTTCCCTGAATACGGACAAAGGCGGGGAAATCGCCAAGAACCTGCACAAGCTCTACATGTACTGCAACACGCGCCTTTTGCAGGCCAACCTCAAGATGGATACCGTGCTCGTGGACGAGGTGATCGGAATCCTGTCCTCTTTCAGGTCCGCCTTTTCGGAAATTTCCAAGAACCCGGCGTATCAGGCTCCTCCCAAAGCGGCCGCATATTACGCCAGATAGGCAGAGAAATCCTATCCTGGCCGACATGTAAGGCACGCATTCTGCAAACGTTTTCCCAGACCACACCTCAACAGGGAAAACACGCATGTGCGGCATAGCCGGTTTTTTCAACCCGGACGGGATATCTTTGCAGGGCGGCGTTCTTGCGTCCATGGCCCAGGCCTTGGCCCATCGCGGGCCGGACCACCAGGGCCTGTTCCAGGACGGCTGCTGCGCCCTGGCCTACCGACGGCTCTCCGTCATAGATCTGGCGGGGGGCAACCAGCCAGTGGTCCACGAACCGTCCGGAGCGGTCCTGGTCTTCAACGGCGAAATCTACAATTACCAACCGTTGCGGGCCGAACTTGCCAGCCTTGGACATGTTTTCCGCACACATTCGGACTCGGAAGTTCTGCTTGCGGCCTACCTGCAGTGGGGCGAAAAATGCCTGCGCCGCCTGGTCGGCATGTTCGCCTTCGCGGTCTGGAACCCTCGGGCGCGAACCCTCTTCCTGGCCCGAGACCGCATGGGCAAGAAGCCCCTCTTCTACACGCGCAGGCCCGATGGAACGCTCATCTTCGCCTCGGAGATCAAGGCCATCCTTCACTTTCCCGGCGTGCCCCGCGACATGAACCCCCTGGCCATGGACCGGCTCCTGGACTACGGATTCAACCTGGCCCCGGATACGTTTTTGCAAGGAATCAGCCAGCTTCCGCCCGCCCATACACTGATTGCAGACGGCAACGGTCAGCGAAGCGCCCCTTACTGGGACATCCCCATGGACCGTCCCGTGGCGAACATCTCCGAAGAGGAGGCCGCCGAGGGCTTGCGCCACCACCTGGTCGAAGCCGTGCGCGACCGGCTCGTAGCCGACGTGCCCGTAGCCTCGTATTTGAGCGGAGGCATCGACTCCAGCAGCGTGACCGGTCTTTATGCGCACCTCTCGAACGCCCCGGTGCACACCCTCTCCATCGCCTTCGAAGACGCAGGCTACGACGAACGCCATTTTGCGCGCATGGTTTCAAGTTCATTCGGAACCAGCCACCACGAATTCCTCTGCTCCATCGCGGAAGAGGAAATCGAGAAACTGGTCTGGCACCTGGAGAGCCCGCTGGTCACCCTCCTGAACCTCCCTCTCTATCTTTTATCAAAACAAATCAGAGAGATGGGCTTCAAAGTCGTCTTGTCCGGAGACGGGGCGGACGAAATCCTGGGCGGATACGATTATTTCAAACTCTTAAAGCTCATGAACTTCATTGGCAGAAACGAGAGCGTCGGCCGCGCGAACCTTCTGCGCCGGGTCTTTCCCGGCATCACCTCGCCGCAGCAGGCCTGGATGCAGTATGTCGCCCTCAAAGGCTATCCTGTTGCGCATCCGGCACTGCCCTACAGATTCCAGGCCTTCCAGTTCAAGGGACAGCTCATGAGCGACGCCTTCGTGAATCGGCTGCTGCCCATCATCGGGGAACGGGATGAAGAACTGCCCACCGTTCCGGGCAACAGGCCCCTCATGGACCAGGCCCTGTACCTGGAGAGCAAGATGCGCCTGCCGAACCTGACCCTGCCCTTGGCCGATACCATGAGCATGGCCAACTCCGTCGAGTTGCGCTCGCCATTCATGGATCACCGGCTGGTGGAGTACGTATTTTCCCTGCCCAACCACCTCAAGATGCGCGGCCTCAATGAAAAGTACCTGCTCAAAAAGAGCTTTCGCACCTTCCTGCCCCCCGCCATCAGCCAACGCCGCAAGCAGCCCCTGGCCCCTCCGAGCAAATGGTTCGTGCGCATGTTCAGAGGCATGATCGGCGATGTCCTCTCCGCCGCCACCGTCCGCGACAAGGGCTATTTCAGACCCGAATTCACGGATCACATGCTGCGCGAGTTCGATTCGGACAGCCCCATGGACTACAGCGGGGTAATCATTGTCGCCCTCTTCGTGCATCTCTTCGACGACCTCTTCGTGTCTGCCAAAACCTCACGCGGTTGCTAATCGGGACAAGAGCAGGTATCAGCCTTCTCGCAAGAGGAGAACGCATTTACCATGAACATCACCTGTCCCAAGTGCGGGTTCGGACGCACTATCAACGAAGAGAAGCTGCCTCCAAAAGCGGTCATGGCCACCTGTCCAAAATGCCGGCATCGCTTCAAATTCCGTGAAATAACCCCGCTCGAACATATTGAACCTGAAACCCAGTCGCAGCCCCCGGTTCCGCCGGTCATCCCTGAACGTCCGGACATGCTGAAAGAGGCTCAGGCCCCCGTTCAAACCGACCAGCCTGCTCCTGGACCCGTCGAGACCCCTGCGCCGCCGCGTGACGAAGATCTGTGGAACGAACTGGCCGCGCTCAATGAAGACGGGGAAGAAGACCCTTTTAACGCCGAGCAACGGCCGGAGCCATCCCTGCCGCTGTGGGAGCGCGTCGAATCCGGCTATCCGCGCGCCTTTGCCCAGACTTTCCTTGACGTGCTGGCCAATCCCAAGGCCTTTTTCTCGGCCATGCCGGTGGGCAACGGGTTGCTCAAGCCGCTGCTTTTCTTCCTGATCATCGTTCAGGCCGTAGCCCTGTCTCAATCCATCTGGCAGCTCTTAGGCATCATTCCCCCGAGCGTACTGACCGAAAACCTGGACAACACGCTGCAGGCGGCTCTTTCCCTCATTTTGTACCCACTTGAGGTCTGTGTCTTCCTGTTTCTCGACACCGCCATGAACCACTTCTTTCTGCGGCTCTTCAAGGCTGACACCAAGGGCTTCGAGGGTACCTTCCGGGCCGGGACCTACAGCGCTGCGCCCATGCTGCTCATGATCGTCCCGTACATCGGACTGCCCCTGGCCATGATCGGCGTGGTCGTGTACAAATTTCTGGGACTGCGCCACGTGCACGGTGCCACGAACAAACAGGTCCTGGCCGTTCTGATCCTGCCCATGCTTCTGGCCATGGCTATCGCCATCATCCTGACATTGCTGACCGGAGGGATCTGATGCGCAACTTCAAAGCATGGTGGCGCACAGCCCTGAGCAGTCCCAAAGACCGCCGTCGGCCCCGAAACAGCGCGGAGAATACGGAGGCAGGTTCCGAGCACCGCGCCGTGGATTCCAAGGACCGCACGGCATCGCTTTTGAACGCCGAACCTCCTACCAACACCCTGCAGTAGGCGTTTTTCACCCCTTGACTTGACAATGGCAACCATTAGGACAAGCCTTCGGCTTTCCCGTTTTTTCGGACCCGGCAGCCCCTTTCGGCGCGGCCGGGCTCGCACATCACCCCGACGAACCCCAGCGTTCACATGAGGCACCCATGATCGGTATTTCGAAATTATACTGCGGCACGGTGGAACCTTCCGATGCACTTCGCTACGGACGCGACTCCGCCCAACTTCCCTCTCACCTGCTGCAGTTCGCCAAGGACAAAAAGCCCGTTGTGGTCTGGAACATGACCCAGCGCTGCAATCTCAAATGCGTGCACTGCTATGCCCACGCCGTGGAGCCGAGCAATCACAAGGATCCCATCTCCACGGATCAGGCCAAGGCCATGATCGACGACCTGGCCAAGTTCGGCGCCCCGGTCATTCTCTTCTCCGGCGGCGAGCCCCTGGTGCGTGAAGATCTGGTGGACCTGGCCAAATACGCCACCTCCACGGGCATGCGTGCGGTCATCTCCACCAACGGAACGCTCATCACCAAAGCCAAGGCTCGCGAACTCAAGGAAGTCGGCCTGTCCTACGTCGGCATTTCCCTGGATGGCGCCGAGGCCGTGCACGACAAATTCCGCGGCGTGACCGGTTCCTACAAGCAGGCGCTCAAAGGCGTGGAAAACTGTCAGGCCGAAGGCCTCAAGGTGGGCCTGCGCTTCACCATCAACAAGCGCAACGCGGCCGAGATTCCGCACCTCTTTGATCTGGTCGAATCCCTGGAAGTGCCGCGCATCTGTTTTTACCACCTGGTCTATTCGGGCCGCGGCTCCGAGCTGATCAAGGAAGACCTGGATCACGCCGAGACCCGCGCCGTGGTCGACCTGATCATGGACCGCACCCGGGCCCTGCACGACAAGGGCAAGCCCAAGGAAGTGCTGACCGTGGACAACCACGCCGACGGCCCCTACGTCTATTATCGCCTGCTGAAGGAAGATCCGGCGCGCGCCGCCGAGGTCATGGAACTTCTGAAAATGAACGAAGGCAACTCCTCGGGACGCGGCATCGGCTGCATCTCCTGGGACGGCTCCGTGCACGCGGATCAGTTCATGCGCCACCACACCTTCGGCAACGTGCTGGAGCGCCCTTTCTCCGAGATCTGGGTCGACGAGAAGATCGAGCTCCTGCACAAGCTCAAGGACAAAAGGCCGCACGTGAAGGGTCGCTGCGCCACCTGCCGCTTCCTGAACATCTGCGGCGGCAACTTCCGGGCCCGGGCCGAAGCCTATTTCGACGACTTCTGGGCACATGACCCGGCCTGCTACCTGACCGACGAGGAAATCAGCGGCGAGAAGGTCTAGGAGGACGGCATGAACACCTTTCACCGCGGCCGCAGGCTGCGTTCCAAAAGCGTCCTGCGGGACATGGTGCGGGAGAGCAGGCTGGGTCGGGAAGACCTGATCCAGCCGTATTTCGTGGTCGAATCGGACCCGGATTTCAGGAAGCCCATCAGCTCCATGCCCGGTCAGTTCCAGCTGGGTCTGAACCAGCTCCTGAGCGAAGTGGGCCCGGCCGTGGATGCCGGTCTCAAAAGCCTCATCCTCTTCGGCATCCCCGTCGAAAAGGATCCGGCCGGCACCCAGGCCTACGCTGAAAACGGCATCGTGCAGGAAGCCATCCGCCGCATCAAGAGCCGCTGGCCGGAGCTGATCGTGGTCGCGGACACCTGCCTGTGCGAGTACACCTCCCACGGGCACTGCGGCCTGGTCTCGCCCGAAGGCGTGGTCCAGAACGACCCGACTCTGGCGCTGCTGGCCCGCACGGCCGTGGCCCAGGCCGAGGCCGGCGCGGACATCATCGCGCCCTCGGACATGATGGACGGCCGGGTGGCGGCCATTCGGGAAGCCCTCGATGAAAAGGGGTTCCTGAACACGCCCATCATGTCCTACGCGGTCAAGTATTCCTCGGCCTTTTACGGTCCCTTCCGCGACGCGGCCGAGAGCGCGCCAAAGTTCGGGGACCGCAAGACCTACCAGATGGACCCCGCCAACTGGCGTGAGGGCCTGCGCGAAGCCGCCGCCGACGTGGAAGAGGGTGCGGACATCCTCATGGTCAAGCCGGGCCTGCCCTATCTGGACATCATCCGCCTGGTCCGCGACAACTTCGACCTGCCCGTGGCCGCCTACCAGGTCAGCGGGGAATACAGCCAGATCAAGGCGGCGGCCATGAACGGCTGGATCGACGAAACCGCCGTGGCGCTCGAAAGCCTCATTGCGTTCAAGCGGGCCGGCGCGGACCTCATTCTCTCCTACTTCACCCAAGACCTGCTCAAGGCGGGACACATATAATGCAGAAACATCCTCATAACGCGGCAGGCGCCCCCGGCCTGGACGGGCCGAAAGCCGGACATCCCGGCGGACACCCGGGCGGGCATCCCGGCGCGAAGCCCGGCGGACATCCGGGCGGCATGGTCACGACCCTGGCCGACGGCACCCCGGCCTGCAAGCTCATCGCCTGGGAAGTGACCCGCTCCTGCAACCTGGCCTGCAAGCACTGCCGGGCCGAAGCGCACCTGGAACCCTACGAAGGCGAGCTGGACACGGCCGAGGCCAAGGCGCTCATCGACACCTTCCCGCAGGTCGGCAACCCGATCATCATCTTCACCGGCGGCGATCCCATGATGCGCGCCGACGTCTATGAACTGATCCGTTACGCCACAGACAAGGGCCTGCGCTGCGTCATGTCCCCCAACGGAACGCTGATCACCCCGGAAACCGCGCAAAAGATGCGCGAGTCCGGGGTGCAGCGCTGTTCCATCTCCATCGACGGCCCCGACGCGCAAAGCCACGACGAATTTCGCGGCGTGCAGGGCGCGTTCGACGCCTCCATGCGCGGCATCCAGTACCTGAAAGATGCCGGCATCGAATTCCAGGTCAACACCACAGTGACCCGCGCGAACCTGAGCAGTTTCAAGAAGATCTTCGACCTGTGCGAACACATCGGGGCCGTGGCTTGGCACATCTTCCTGCTGGTGCCCACGGGCCGCGCCGCCCAGCTTGGCGCCGAGGTCATCACGGGACAGGAATACGAGGACGTGCTCAACTGGTTCTACGATTTCCGCAAGACCACGAGCATGCATCTCAAGGCCACCTGCGCCCCGCACTACTACCGCATCATGCGTCAACGGGCCAAGGCCGAGGGAGTGCCGGTCACGCCTGAAAACTTCGGCCTCGACGCCATGACCCGCGGCTGTCTCGGCGGAACGGGCTTCTGCTTCATCTCCCATGTCGGCCAGGTCCAGCCCTGCGGCTATCTGGAACTTGATTGCGGCAACATCCGCACCACCCCGTTCCCGGAAATCTGGCGTTCGTCGAAGCAGTTCAGACAGTTCCGCACCCAGGAAGAGTACGAGGGCAAGTGCGGCATCTGCGAATACCACAAGGTCTGCGGCGGTTGCCGCGCCAGGGCCCATTCCATGAACGACAACTACATGGGTGAAGAGCCGCTGTGCACGTACATCCCCAAAATCGCCGAACGGCGCAAAGCCTGATGGGTGGAAGCATGGACGATTTTGACAAGAAGATCCTGGACATGATCCAGACCGGCTTCCCGCTCGAAGCCAGGCCTTATGAAGAAATCGGGCGCCAGGTCGGCCTGACCGAAGCCGAGACCCTGGCACGCGTGCGGGCGCTGACGGAAAAAGGCGTGATCCGCCGCATCGGGGCCAATTTCCAGTCCAAAAAGCTGGGCTGGCATTCGACCCTGTGCTCTGCGGCCGTGCCGGAAGACAAACTGGACGAATTCATCGCCGAGGTGAACACGCTCCCCGGCGTGACGCACAACTACCTGCGGGCCCATCGCCAGAACATCTGGTTCACATTCATCGGCCCCTCCTGGGAAGACGTGCAGGAGACCCTGGCCGGAATCACCCGCAAGACAGGCATTTCCATCCTGAACCTGCCCGCGACCAAGATGTACAAGATCCAGGTCGACTTCAAGATGGGCGACCGGGAGGAATGATGCGCGAATTCATCCTCTCACCGTCCCTTTTGTCCTCGGACTTCGGCGCGCTGCGCTCCGAACTGGCCGCCCTTGAAGAGGCCGGCCTCAAATGGGTGCACTGGGATGTCATGGACGGGGCCTTCGTTCCGAACATCACCTTCGGCCCTCCGGTCATCAAGCGCCTGCGCAAGACCTCAAAGCTCTTCTTCGACGTGCATCTCATGATCGAACGCCCCGAGCGCTACATCTCGGAATTCGCCGACGCGGGCGCCGACCTGCTGTGCATTCACGCCGAAAGCACCCTGCATCTGGAGCGCACGCTCAGCGTCATCCGCGAGGCGGGCATGCAGGCAGGGCTGTCGCTCAACCCGGCCACGCCGCTGGGTGTCGTCGAGTATCTGCTTCCCCAGCTGGACATGGTGCTCATCATGAGCGTGAACCCGGGTTTCGGCGGCCAGTCCTTCATCCCCTTCAGCAAGGACAAGATCGCGGCCCTGTCAGGCATGATCCGCTCACGCGGGCTACAGACCCTGATTCAGGTCGATGGGGGCGTAACCCTGGACAACGCCAAGGAACTCTTTGACCTTGGAGCCGATGTCCTGGTCTCCGGCTCGGCGTTCTTCGGCTTTCCCCCGTATGCCGAGCGGCACAGGGCATTTCAGGATGCCGTGCACGCGAAATAGACGGCCCGCGCCGTTCCTTTGTTTTGACCAACCCTCGCCCGCTGCGAGGGTTTTTTTCATGCATGCGCAGGTTGCGCCGCTAAACGATCCTGCCCAGCCCCGTGCCCAGGTAGAGGGCCGCGAAACCCACCAGATTCTGGCCTGCCAGATTAAGGGCCAGCTTGAGCCACTGCCCGTCGTTGAGTATGCCGCCGCTCTCGAAGATGAAGGTCGAAAAGGTCGTAAACGCGCCCATGAAGCCGGTGAGGATCAGAATGCGGGCCTGTGCCGACAACAGTCCCCGTTCTTCGGCCAGGATCCAGACCAGCCCGAAAAGAAAGCAGCCCGTGATATTCACCGCCCATGTACCCCAGGGAAAGTCCCGCCCCATGACATCGTAGACCAGGCCCGAGAGCCAGTAGCGGCACAGCGTTCCAAACGCCCCGGCCAGGGCGATCAAGGCAATTTTCGACATGAGTTTTCCTCGCGGTTGATTCGCTGTCCGCAGCGACGAGCCCGGGGTCGCAGGCACGCACAAGCCAAGACGCCATACAGCCTCCCTCTAATAAAGCCTCGGCTGCTTCGGGACGAAAGGATTCGGCACGGCGAAGACTCCGCTTACCAAAGCCGCGCATGATTGTGGAGCGCTATCCCGCATGGGTCAATTATTTCTGCCGCAGAACAGGACGGACATCAATCTCGACAGTATCTCAATTCAAAACAGAGAGTTACGCCATTGATGCGTTTTGCGTCCGATTCTGATAAAGGCGCGGCAAACACCTTGAGAGACTCCATGACACCTCCTATCCGATGCCTCCTGGTAGATGACGAACTGCCCGCCCTGGACGAGCTGTCCTATCTTTTGTCCGGTTTTGAGGATGTGCGGATCGTGGGCACGGCCATGTCCGCATCGCAGGCCATGGAAGAAATCGTGCGCCTGCGTCCCGAAGTGGTTTTCCAGGACATCCAGATGCCCGGCGCGACCGGCTTCCATGTTCTGGAGCGGGCGTTCAGATGCCCCGAGCCGCCGCTCTTCGTCTTTGCCACGGCCTACGACCAGTATGCCATCCGCGCCTTCGAGGAAAACGCGGTGGACTATCTGCTCAAGCCCGTCTCCCGCGAGCGCCTGGCCAATTGCCTGGGGCGGCTGCGCAGCCAGCTGCGCCTCAAGGACACGGGTCTCGCCGCGCAGCCGCAGCTGCAGGAACTGCTCAAAGGCATGGGCCTCGGCCAGCCGCTGGTGCGCATTTCCGTGGAGCACCGGGGGCGCGTGCTGCTGCTGGAACACGCCGATGTGGTCCTCATTCGCACCGAGGGGCGCCGCATGTTTGTCCACACGCGTGACACGAGCTATGTCCACCACGGTCCCGGCACCCTGGACCGCCTGGAGGAAAAACTCGCCGCCCTGTCCTTCTTTCGCGCCAACCGCGGGGAGCTGGTCAATCTGACGCAGGTCAGGGATTTTGCGCCCTGGTTCAACGGCAAGTATCTTTTGACCATGCGCGATCACGCGACCACCGAAATCACCGTCAGCAAGGCCAGGGTCCGCGATTTTCGCGACCAGCTCGGCCTTGCGTAGAGGATAGCCATGAATTCCGACGCCCTCATCCTGGCCCTGGCCGAACGTCTCGGGCTCATCGTGGCCGGAGCCTTCCTGCTCCTGACCATCACCCCCATCCACAAGATGCGCCTGCGCCAAGGCCCATCGTGGCGCTCGACGCTGCTGCAGATCCTCTTCTTCGGCGCGGCCGGAATCCTGGGCACCTACGGGGGCAACCTTGTCTCACAATCCGTGGCCAACCTTCGGGCCATGGCCGTGATCACGGGAGGTCTCTTCGGCGGCCCCGTGGTCGGCATCGCTTCGGGTCTGATCGCCGGAGGGCATCGCATCCTTATCGACATCGGCGGCTTCAGCGCCGTGCCCTGCGGCATGGCAACCATGATCGAAGGCGCGGCCGCCGGACTGCTGACCCTGTACCTCAAGGAGCGCAGCGTGGACTGGCGCTGGGCGGCCGGACTGGCCTTTGGCGGAGAGACGCTGCACATGGGCATGGTTCTGGCCCTGTCCCACTCATTTGCCGAAGCCGTGGAACTGGTGCGCATCATCGCCGCGCCCATGATCATCCTGAACACCCTGGGCGCGGCCACCTTCGTGCAGGTCATCAACGTGGTCTTCCGTTACCGGGCCAGGCAGGATTCGGTCCAGGCACAGGAAATCCTGGACATCGCCAACTCCACGGTCAGCCACCTGCGCTCCGGCCTGACCCCCGAGAGCGCCCTGGCCACGGCACGCATCATCCACAGCAGGGTCACGGTCGGTGCCGTGGCCATCACCGACGAAACCAACGTCCTGGCCCACATCGGCGTCGGCGATGACCACCACCTGGCCGGACGCCCCATCGTCACCGAGGCCACCCGGACCGTGATCGAGACCGGGCAGCCCATGTTTCTGAGCGCAAAGGAGGGCATCGGCTGCGGACACCCGAACTGCCCGTTTGCCTCGGCCATCATCGTCCCCCTGACCAAGGGCGGAAACGTGGCCGGCACGCTCAAGTTCTACGGCACTGCCAACAAATCCCTCGACCTGCTGCTCTTCGAACTCGGCAAGGGGCTTGGCAACCTCTTTTCCACACAGCTCGAACTTGAAAACATCCAGATCACCGAGCGCATGCTCGCCCATGCCGAGATCCGGCGCCTGCAGGCCCAGATCAACCCGCACTTCCTGTTCAACTCCCTGAACACCATCACCTCCTTTTGCCGCACCAGTCCCGAAAAGGCCCGCAGCCTGCTGCAGGACCTCTCCAGCTATCTGCGCAAAAGCCTGGAGGCGAGCCGGGGGTTCGTGCCCCTGTCCGAAGAGCTGGATCAGATCCGCTGTTATCTGGCCATCGAACAGGCCCGCTTCGGTGAACGCATCCGGGTCGACTTCGACGTGCAGGAAGGATGCGAATCCTGGCCCATTCCGCCGCTGATCATCCAGCCCCTGGTCGAAAACAGCGTGCGCCACGGCATTCTGGCCCATGAAAACGGCGGCGAGATCCGCGTGCAGGTGCGCAAGGAAGGCCCATGCCTGCATGTTGAGGTCAAGGATGACGGGGTCGGCATGAACCAGACCCAGGTGGACCGGCTCTTCGCCAAAACCAGACTTGATTCCCGTTCCGGCGGGATCGGCGTGCGCAACTGCTTCCAGCGACTGGAGCAGATCTTTGGCCCGTCCTATCTCCCGCAGGTCATCAGCGCGCCCGGCCAGGGCACCTGCATCGACTTCATGCTGCCCATGCCGGCCCGGGTCTAGCCCCCTGTTCTTCGCAGGCCCCTCTGAGTCCCATCGCTCGCCAGACGTTTCGGCTCTCCTCTCGCGCAATTCAGGCGCTCAAAAAGACATTTGAAACATGTTTCGTTGTCCCCTCCCCTGTCTTGTCCTAAAGCGCGAAATATCCGCCGAGTTCGACCCGGCAAGCCGTCCCGGTCATGACAGCATGACCAGACGTTGATTTGAAGAGATTTGGCGCAACCAACTTTTTTCCAAGGAGGGAGACTTGTTTTACTTCTTTTTTGCCGTCGCGGCACTCATTACCGGCTATTTCGTTTACGGCAAGATCGTCGAATCCAGTTTCGGCGTCGACACCTGTCGGGCCACCCCGGCCTGCCGTCTGGAGGACGGCGTCGACTACGTCAAGATGAACCCCAAGACCATCTACATGGTGCAGCTGCTGAACATCGCGGGCCTCGGCCCCATCTTCGGCCCCATTCTCGGCGCCCTTTACGGCCCGGCGGCACTGGTCTGGATCGTTCTTGGCAGCATCTTCGCCGGCGCGGTGCACGACTACTTCTCGGGCATGATGTCCGTCCGCTATGACGGCAAGTCCATCCCCGACGCCGTGGGCTACAACCTCGGCAAGTTCGCCAAGCAGTTCATGAATGTCTTCTCCATCGTGCTCCTGCTGCTGGTCGGCGTGGTCTTCATTCTCGGACCCGCCAAGCTCCTGGCCAACAAGATTGGCTTCGACGTGGACAAAAACACGGCCGTGGTCATCTGGACCGGCATCATCTTCGCCTACTACTTCCTGGCCACCATCCTGCCCGTGGACAAGATCATCGGCCGCCTCTACCCGCTCTTCACGGCATGTCTGCTGATCATGGCCTTCGGCCTCTCGACCATGCTCATCGTCGACGGCTACACCTTCTTCCCCAACGGAGTCGGCCTGGCCAACGTGCATCCCAAAGGCCTGCCCATGTGGCCGCTGATGTTCATCACCATCGCCTGCGGCGCCATCTCCGGCTTCCACGCCACGCAGTCGCCCATGATGGCGCGCTGCATCCCGGATGAAAAATGCGGACGCCCGATCTTCTACGGCGCCATGATCGGCGAGGGCATCATCGCGCTGGTCTGGGCAACACTCGGCATGACCTTCTACCAGACCCCCGAAGCCCTGCAGGCCACCCTGGCCAGCGGCGGCCCTGCCGCAGTCGTCGACCAGGTCGCCACGACCCTGATGGGCCCCATAGGCGGCTTCCTGGCCATCATCGGCGTCATCATCCTGCCTATCTCCTCGGGCGACACCGCCTTTCGCGCCGCCCGCCTGATCGTCGCCGACTTCAGCAAGATCGAACAGAAGTCCATTCCCAAGCGGCTCATGATCGCCGTCCCGCTGTTCGTCATCGGTTTCCTGATCACCAAGACCGACTTCAACGTCATCTGGCGCTACTTCGGCTTCTCCAACCAGACCCTGGCCACCATCGTGCTGTGGGCTTCCGCCATGTACCTGGTCCGCCACGGCAAGCTGCACTGGATCGCTTCCGTGCCCGCGACCTTCATGACCGCGGTCTGCGCCACCTACCTCTGCGTGGCCCCCGAGTTCCCGTTCCACCTGAGCCAGGAAATCGGCTACCCCATCGGCATCGCCGTGGCCGCAGCCTGCTTCGTCTGGTTCATGCTCACGGCGCGCAACACTCCGGTGGAAGTGGACCCCGTCGATTCCCCCGGGGTCATCGGCTGACCTCTTCACGCACATGACACAAAAAAAGGGAGCTTACGGCTCCCTTTTTTCGTTCCATCTCCAGCACTTGCAGATCAAAGATCTCAGCTTCATGCAACATGTCATTGCCCCGTAATGATCAGGCCTCACCGTCCCCTTTCGAACAGGCACTCCGACTCGTCGATTTTCTTGATCAAACTCATAGCACGTAACAGGGCTCAGCCTTAGCACCTCAGGGTGACTCCGTCTCCCGCAGACGTGAGCTCCACAAATACCCCCTCAAGGCCCGTTGTCGTCGTGATCTTGAGGCACGCCGGCTGCCTGACTGAACCGGGCATCGTTTGCCGGAGCGCAGCCTGATTTGCCGACTGGATCTGTTACACGCAAAATGAACAATTCCTGCTTTTATTGACATCAATCACATTAAAAATGTAACAAAAAAATTTATATCGCTATTTTTATTGATCCGCACATTACACATCCCGTAAAAAATATCTCAAATTCATCGGAATGATAAAACGTCATTCAACTATCCAACTGCTCCACTGGATATGACAATTCAACAATAAATACGGACTGTAATGATTCATCAATAAGGCATGAAACACATAAACATCCTGTAAATTCGACATAATGACGAGACTTCCGCCATATGAAACACAAGACAGGTTCGCAGCAATCCTTCACGCGTCAAGGCCCCGCCCGCGATGGCCAGAATCCACCCATCGTTCTCTTTGGGGAAATTCTGGCTGATGTCTTTCCTGATCGCGCGGTTCTGGGCGGCGCACCCTTCAATGCCGCCCGGCATCTGGCGGCCTTCGGACAAAAACCGGTCATGATATCCCGGCTGGGAGACGACGACCTTGGCGCCAGGGTTCTTGCCGGCATGGAGGAACGGGGCATGGATGTCTCGGGAGTCCAGATCGACAGAGACCTGCCCACGGGCCAGGTGCAGGTTCATATCGGGAACGCGGGGCACCATTTCGAGATCCTGCCCCGGCAGGCCTACGACTTCATCGACCCTGCCGGAGCCGTTGCTGCGACTAAAGCCGCCTCTCCCGGGCTTGTCTATTTCGGAACCCTGAGCCAGCGCCATCAAGTTTCCCGGCAGGCGTTGTCGGAAATACTGCAAATCGCCGCTGCTCCCCGATTTCTGGACGTCAATCTGCGCGAGCCCTGGTATGACGAGGACACCGCGCGGTTTTCGCTGCAAAATGCAAGCATCGTCAAACTCAACGATGAGGAATTGCGTATCCTCGCCGACATGTTCAAGGCGGGCTCAGGACTGGCGCAGGCCCGAGGAGCCGAACTGAAGCGCATGTTCGACATCGATCGCCTGATCGTGACCTGCGGAAAAGACGGTGCCTGGCAGCTGGACAGGAACGATGACCTCTGTATCGTTCCCCCCGGCAAGGAATCCTCGCGCATCGTGGACACGGTAGGCGCTGGCGACGCTTTTTCCGCCGCATGCATTCTGGGCACGCTCTTGTGCTGGCCGGAAAGCACCGCGCTCAAGCGCGCAGACGACTTTGCCGCTTCCATCTGCGAAATCCGGGGGGCGGTCCCCGAGGAACTGGAATTCTACCAGCCTTTTTTCAAGGAGTGGAACCTGTGAAGACACGCGAAAAGCCCGTCAAAAAACCGCTGTTCATCGTGCTGATCAGCATCCACGGCCTGGTGCGCGGACATGACATGGAGCTGGGCCGCGACGCGGACACAGGCGGACAGGTCAAGTATGTGGTCGAACTGGCCAGTGCCCTTGGCGAACGCCCGGATGTGGAAAAGGCCATTCTGCTGACCCGCAGGGTCGTCGACGACGCCGTCAGTCCCGACTACGCACAGGTGACCGAACGACTGTCCGACAAGGCCAGCATCGTGCGCATCGAGTGCGGAGAGGAAAAATACCTGCGCAAGGAACTCTTGTGGGATTCGCTGGACAATTTTTCCGACAACGTGATCACCTTTCTCAAGAGCCAGGAGCGCATTCCCGACCTTCTGCACAGTCATTACGCCGACGCGGGCTATGTCGGAGCCAGGCTCTCGCACCAGCTTGGCATACCGCTCGTTCATACCGGGCACTCCCTGGGCCGCAGCAAGCGGCTGCGGCTGTTGGCCAGCGGCATTTCACGGGGCCAGATCGAGGACACGTACAGGATGTCGCGCCGCATCGAGGCAGAGGAGACCACTCTGAGCGCGGCCGAGCGCATCATCACCAGCACCGGGCAGGAGATCGAGGAGCAATACGGCCTCTACGATTTCTACCAGCCCGAACGGATGCGCGTGATCCCCCCAGGCACGGATCTCAGCCATTTCTACCCGCCCCGCGAAAGCGAAAAGAGCAGCCCCATCGCCTTTGAACTGAAGCGATTCCTGCAACGCTCCTCCAAACCGTTGGTGCTTGCGCTCTCGCGGCCGGATCCGAAAAAAAACATCGTGACCCTCATTGATGCCTATGGAGAATCCCCACACCTGCAGGAGGCCGCCAACCTGGTCATCGTTGCCGGCAACCGCGACGACATCCATGACATGGATGAAGGAGCACGGGGCGTCCTGAATGACATCCTGCTCGCCGTCGACCGCCACGACCTTTACGGCAAGATCGCCTACCCAAAGCATCACAGACCCGAGGACGTCGCCACCCTTTTCCGCCTGGCCGCCGCATCACGAGGAGTTTTCGTGAATCCGGCGCTGACCGAGCCCTTCGGCCTGACCCTGCTCGAAGCCGCGGCCTGCGGATTGCCCATCGTGGCCACGGAGGACGGAGGCCCCATCGATATCATCAGGAACTGCCGCAACGGTCATCTCGTCGATCCCCTCGACAAGGAGGCCATGGCGGAAACAATCCTGCGGACCCTGGTCGACAAAAAGGAATGGCGCAGCTTTGCCAATAATGGACTGTCCGGCGTACGTCGCCACTATTCATGGCAGGCGCACGTGGAAAAATATCTGGATGTTGTCCGCCCCCTGGTGGAAAAAACCGAGCCGCTGATCCGCATGGCGCCCATCAGACGAAGAAGCATCTCCCGCAAACAGGCGCTCTTCGCGGAGCTGGACCTGAGCCTCATCGGCGAAGACTTTTCGCTTGCGGCGCTCTTGCAGACCCTGCACGCCCACCGCAAGACCGTCCTCTTCGGCATCGTCACCGGGCGACGTCTGGATCACGCCCTGGCCACGCTGCGCAAGCACAAGATCCCGCAGCCCGACGTGCTGATCTCCGGACAGGGTACGGAGATCCATTACGCCCCCAACCTCACCCAGGACACGATCTGGGAACGTCACATCAACCACTTGTGGGATCCCCGGGCCGTGCGCGAAACCCTGCGGGAAATCCCGGGGCTGTCCTTGCAGCCCAAGAAACACCAGAACGCGTTCAAGATCAGCTATTATATCGATACATCCATGATCACCGGACAGCAGGTCAGGCAACTGCTCCAACACAACGAGCAGGCCGTGAACGTGCTCGTTTCCTTCGGCCAATTCCTCGACGTTTTGCCACTTCGTGCCTCCAAGGGTCTGGCCCTGCGCTGGTGCTCCGAACAGCTGGACTTCCCTCTGGAAAACACTCTTGTCGCCGGTGTCACCGGGGCCGACGCCGACATGCTGCGCGGCAACACGCTGGGCACGGTGGTGGACAACCGACACACCTCAGAGCTGTCGGACCTGGCCAACATCGAGGGTATCCATTTTTCGGAGGCATCCTTCGCAGCGGGGATTCTTGACGCCATGGCCCATTATGGATTTCCCGCCAAGGAGGAAGGCACGGCATGAGTCGTTTCCTGCTCTGTACCGACCTCGACCGGACCCTGATCCCCAACGGCCCAAATCCCCCGTGGCCTTCGGCCAAGGCGCTTTTTGGAAAACTGGCGGCGCGCGAGGAAATTTGTCTGGCCTACGTGACCGGACGCCACCGCGCCCTGATCGAAGACGCCATCTCGGAATTCAATCTGCCGACTCCCGATTTTGCCATTGCCGACGTCGGCGCGAGCATCTACCAGGTCGGCACGGACGACTGGCAGCCCTGGAATCAGTGGGAGCGACACATCGCCCCGGATTGGCGCGGCATGCGCGCCGCCGATCTTGCCGGCCTGCTGCGCGGCTTCGCAGAATTGCAGGCGCAGGAACACGAAAAACAGGCCCCCTTCAAACTGAGCTATTATGTCGCCCTGGATGTGGACTTCCGCACGCTCATCGCCCGGATGCAGGAGCATCTGCAACACGAGGGTATCCGCGCCAACCTGATCTGGAGTATCGACGAACTGGCGCATATCGGGCTGCTCGATGTCCTGCCCGAAAGCGCCGGAAAACTGCACGCCATCCGCTTCATGATGGAACGGCAACACTTTTCCCTGCAGAACACGCTCTTTGCGGGCGATAGCGGCAACGACCTGGATGTGCTCCTGAGCGACATCCCGGCGGTACTGGTGGCCAATGCCGACCCCGAAATAAAATCGAGGGTGGCGGCAACAGGACCCGAAGCGCTGTACATCGCCACAGGCGAATACCTCGGCATGAACGGGAACTACAGCGCCGGAATTCTGGAAGGCGTGGCGCATTTCTGGCCCGAAGCCGCGGCGTGGCTGCAAGAAACTGAATCATAAAGGATGAGTACATGTACGAACAAGCTTCCCATGCCCTGCTGAATGAAATCCTGGCCGGACTTCGGCCCGAAATCGGCAAATTCCGGCTGCGCCATTTCTATACCCGCCTGGGCGCGAATTTTTACGCCATATATTCCCTCTTCAAGCTGCTCTACGGCGACCGGCCCGACTTCAAGCAACAGATGGTCCGTTTGGTCGAGACTCTTGCCCTGCGCTACATGGAACGCACCCCCGCACTGCGCAAATCCGATCTGGCGCGCGAAGTGCACTACAACTGGTTTCTGAGCCAGAAGTGGGTGGCCATGACCCTGTACTGCGACCGCTTCGCGGACAATCTGCAAGGCCTGCGCGAAAGGCTCCCCTATTTCCAGGAGTTGGGGGTCAACATGCTGCACGTCATGCCCATCCTGGACTGCCCGCCGGAAAACAATGACGGCGGCTATGCGGTGCGCGATTTCCGCAAGATCGACGCACGCTACGGCAATCTCGAGGATGTCGAGGCGCTGGCGGCTACGCTCAAGAGCCGTGAAATCCTCCTGGTCCTCGATGTCGTGGTCAACCACACCTCCGACGAGCACGAATGGGCGACGCGGGCACGCCAGGGCGAAAAAAAATATCAGGACTACTACTATGTCTTCGACGACCGCGAAACACCCGACGCCTACGAGGAAGGCATGCCCGAAATCTTTCCGGCCACAGCTCCCGGAAACTTCACCTGGGACGAAACCATGGACAAATGGGTCATGACGGTTTTCAACAATTATCAGTGGGATTTGAACTACCGCAATCCGGCGGTGCTCATTGAAATGCTCGACATTATCCTTTTCTGGGCCAACAAGGGCGCCGATATCCTGCGCCTCGATGCCGTGGCCTTTCTTTGGAAGAAGATCGGCAGCACCTGCCAGAACGAACGCGAAGCCCATCTGCTGCTGCGGCTCATGAAGGACTGCTGTCAGGTAACGGCGCCCGGCGTGCTGTTCATCGCCGAGGCCATTGTCGCGCCCGGTGAAATCTCCAAATATTTCGGCGAGGACGCCATCTATTCCAAGGAATGCGAAATCGCGTACAACGCCTCGCTCATGGCCCTGCTCTGGGACGCCGTAGCCACCAAAAACGCAAATCTGCTCAACCTGGGCGTGAAAAACCTGCCGAATAAACTGGAGCGGGCGACCTGGCTCAACTACGTGCGCTGCCACGACGACATCGGACTTGGCTTCGATGACAGCGATGTGGTGCAGGCAGGATACGACCCGACCCTGCACCGGTCCTTTCTGGTCGACTATTTCACGGGCAGGTTCCCGGAATCACCGGCCAGAGGCATGCCGTTCGGCACGAATCTGAAGACCGGCGACGCCCGCATCTCCGGCTCGCTGGCCTCGCTGGTCGGCCTGGAGTCGGCGCTGGAATCCAAGGACGAAGGTGCCATAAGCGCCGCCATCAAGAGCATCACGCTGCTGCACAGCGTCATTCTCTCCTTCGGCGGCCTGCCGCTCATGTATTACGGCGACGCCATCGGAACCCTGAATAATCTGGAATTCCTGTCCGATCCGGCCACCCAGCACGACTCGCGCTGGGTGCACCGATCCCGCTTCGACTGGGACAAGGCCGAAAAACGCCATCAAAGCGGCACGGTCGAACAGCGCATCTTCTCCTCGCTCAAAAAAATGATCGCCTTGCGCAAGGAACTTCCGGCCTTTGCGGATTTCGACAATCGTCACCTGCTGCTGGTCGAGAACCCGAACCTGCTGGTTTTCTACCGTACGGATCCGGAAAACTGCCGCAGCCGGGTGCTCGTCATAAACAACTTCAACGTCGAAGCGCAGCCGCTTCCCGTGGAAACACTGGCTCCGCACGGGTTCTTCACAAACCAGAGCATGACGGACCTGTGCTCCGGCGAACGCGTACCCGTCGAGGATGGACAGCTCCTGATTCCGCCTCTTTCTTTTTACTGGCTCAAGGATTGAAGGCCGAAGAAAGCCTCAAAGCTTCCCATTGAAGAGCGTCACGCCGGACACGATGATGCCGTAGTAGACGAAGCGTGATCGCCGGGGGCCCCCGTATGTCACTGCTGACGCGATCAAGTGCCGGGGCCCCATGGATGCAGGCAAGAATCAGGAAACCAGGAACAGAATGGCCAGGCCGATCATGGGCGTCAGGGTAAAGACCACCTGCGCGGTGACGAAGAGGAGCATGCCCCGCTCCCCGGGGCGCACGTCGGTCAGTCGCCGGCAGACCAGCCAGAGCGCCAGACACGGCAGAACCAGCAGGATTCTCGCGGCCAGCGACGCCCCCTGAAGCGGAACGAGCAGGAACCAGGCCAGGGCCAGAGCGTTCAGCCGCAGGATGGAGCGCTGGGTGGCCGCAATGCCGAACCTCACGGCATGCGTTCGCTTGCCGTCGGCCCGGTCGGACGGCTCATCGGGCAGGGCCGTGGCCAGGGCGCAGGACAGTGACAGGGCGAGCATGAGCGGCATGACCGTCCAGGGCAGCCCGGCCAGAGTTCCGGCGTGAGCGCTGAAACCGATCATGGGCAGCACGAGCCCGACCCCGACCATCTGTAGGTACTCCCCGCCGCCGCGGTAGGACAGGCGCAAGGGAGGATAGCTGTACGCCCACAGCAGCGCCAGCCCGAACAGGATGAGCGGCAGGGGCAGCCAGACGCCGTGACGGACTCCCAGAAATACCCCTGTCAATGCCGAGAGTCCGGCGCACAGCACGGCCGCCTTGCCCAGTTGCCGCCTTGTCAGTAGCCCATCCGCAAGGACCCTGGACCCTCCCGAGAACAGCGTGAACGTAAGATTTCTGCGGTCCGTGGCCATGTCGGCCACATCGTTGGCAAAGACGATGTAGAACTGGCTGACCAGGCCGTAGAAATGGCAGGCCAGGACAACCTCCCTGGAGAAGCCTTCGCCCATGGCCAGGGACTGGCCCAGGAGCAGGGGCCAGAATATGTACATCTGCGACGGCAGACGCGCGGCCTGCACCCACGCCCGCCAGGCGGGCCCGTGGCCAGGTGTCGGAGCGGCAGGCTTCGGCATTCAGCTCTCCCCGGAGTCGGCCATGCAGGCCTGAGAACGGATGCGCATGTCCTTGACCTCGCTCTCGCCGTAGACGCGCCCCGGTTCAACGCGGCCCCAGACCACGCCGGGCCAGTAGGGATCCGTCCTCCAGCGGCCGATGACATGGTAGTGGAACTGCGGCACCATATTGCCGATGGCCGCGACATTGACCTTGTCGCAGGCAAAGTCCGTCTTGAGCATGCGGGCCAGGAGCGTGGATGCGGCCAGAAGCTGCCGGTGCAGGTCGCCGGGCAGCTCGTGCCACTCGGTGATCGATGTCTCGGGAACGAGGATGATCCAGGGCACATGGGCGTCCCTGTGCAGGAGAAGGCGCAGATCGCGCCAGACTCCAAGATCGTGGCAATCCGCGGCCAGGGTGGGGTGGAGCTTGAAGTGTTTCATGCTTTCACGCTACGGAAGTCGGCCAGGCACGGCAAGTTCCGCCGTGCCACGGGCGGAGCAGACTGTAGCGGCAGCTGAAGAACTATACAAATGTGTCTGTAACTTTTGATTCCCAATAAGCATAAAAAGAAGAACCCTTTACAGCCAATGTCCTCAGGTGCTAGTCGCAGTCCGTGGCGTCATATTTTCTCCAATCACTTACGGAGGTAAGGGAGCATGCGCATCTGGACACTTTGTCTTCTCCTCTTGATCGGTTCCATGGCCCCCGCGGCCTTTGCCGCGGACAAGGACACCCTTGTCGTCGCCGTTTCCTCGGACATCCATAGCCTGGATCCGGGCGTGTCGAGCGACAACTACGACTGGCGGCAGATCTACCCCTGCTACGACCGCCTGGTGAAGTACAAGGTCGAGAACGGCGTCGGCCTGACCGAGGTGGAGCCCATGGTCGCCGAGTCCTGGACCGTGTCCGACGACGGCCTGAAATGGACCTTCAAGATCCGCAAGGGCATCGCCTTCGACGACGGCACGCCGCTCAACGCCGAAGCAGTGCGCTTCTCCCTGGACCGCACCATAGCCATCGGCAAAGGGCCGGCCGACAACATCAGCGCCATCGCCTCCATGACCGCCCTTGACGAATACACCCTCGAAATCACGCTGAAAAACCCCTACGGCCCGTTCCTGCAGACCCTGGCCACCGACGGCGCGTCCATCGTCAATCCCAAGGTCGCGGCCAAGGCCGTCGGCGACGACAAGGCCCAGGCCTTCCTGGCCGAAAACGTGGACGGCAGCGGCCCCTTCCGCATCGCCGAGTGGACCCGCGGGCAGCGCTGCGTGCTCGAGGCCAAGGAAAACTACTGGGGCGACAAGCCGAAACTCAAGAAGGTCATCATCCGCTTCATGTCCGAGTCCGCCGACCGCCGCATGGCGCTTGAGCAGGGCGACGTGGACATCGCCGAAAACATCCTCATCGACCAGATCCCGGCCCTGGAGAAGAACAAGGACATCGTGGTCAACCGCTTCCCCTCGCAGATGGTCGAGTACGTCTACGTCAACTGCCAGAACGAGAAGCTCAAGAACCCCGCCGTGCGCCAGGCTCTGTCCTACGCCGTGGATTACAAAGGCATCATCGACCACGTCCTGCAGGGCAACGGCGTGCAGATGCGCGGGCCCATCCCCGACGGCATGTGGGGACACCGGGGGGATGTCTTCCAGTACAAGCTCGATGTCGCCAAGGCCAAGGAGCTGCTCAAGTCCGCCGGCGCCGAGAACCTGGAGCTGACCCTCATCTACTCCGAACGCCGCGCCACCTGGGAGCAGATCGCACTCGTCATGCAGGCCAACCTGGCCGACATCGGCGTGAAGCTGAACCTGGAACTCATGGCCAACCCGACCCTGCGCGACAAGATCGACAAGGGCGACTTCGAGCTGTGCCTGGGCGCCTGGAGCCCGGACTTCGCCGACCCCTACATGTTCATGAACTTCTGGTTCGACTCGGCCAAGCAGGGCCTGCCCGGCAACCGCAGCTTCTACAAGAACGAAAAGGTTGACGAACTCGTCCGCAAGGCCGAAACCCTCTCCGACGTGGAAGAACGCAAGAAGCTCTACAGCGAGGCCCAGGACATCATCATGCAGGACGCCCCCTACATCTTCCTGTACCAGATCCAGACCATCGTGCCCCTGCGGGCCAACGTTGAGGGCTACGTGTTCAACCCCATGCTCGAATCCATGTACAATTTCGAGTCCATCTCGAAGAAATAACCCGACATCGCGTCCCGGCCGGAAACACCTTCCGGCCGGGACCCCTTGGACCGAATGCGGATACTCGCCTACATCATCAAGCGCGTCCTGGCCGCCATCCCGGTGCTCATCGGGGTGAGCATCCTGACGTTCATCATCTCCCACGCCATCCCCGGCGACCCGGCCCGCATCATCGTCGGGCCCAAGGCCAGCAAGGAGGCCGTGGAGTCCATCCGCAGGGAGCATGGCTTGGACAGGCCCCTGCCCGTGCAGTACGTGCGCTACATGAAGGGCCTCGTGCAGGGCGACCTGGGCCAGTCCATCCGCAACCACCGACCCGTGACCAAGGACCTGGCCGACTTCTTCCCGGCCACGCTCGAACTGACCATGGCCAGCCTCGTCCTCTGCCTGACCGTGGGCATCCCGCTCGGCATCCTGGCCGCCGTGCGGCGCAACCGCCTGGCCGACCACGTCGCCCGGGTCTTCTCGGTCATCGGCGTGTCCACCCCGGTCTTCTGGCTGGGGCTCATGCTGCTCCTGCTCTTCTACCGCAACCTCGGCTGGCTCCCGGGCTCGGGGCGCCTGGACATCACCAGCTCGCCGCCGGCGGCCGTGACGGGCCTCTACGTCATCGACGCCATCCTGGCCCGGGACTGGGCCCTGCTCAAAGAAGTGCTGAGCCACCTCATCCTGCCGGCCTTCTGCCTGTCGTACGTTTACCTGGCGGTCATCACGCGCATCGTGCGCTCGTCCATGATCGCGGTCCTGGGGCAGGACTACATCACCACGGCCAAGGCCAACGGCCTGTCCACGGCCCGGGTCATTTTCAAGCACGCCTTCAAGAACTCGCTCATCCCCACCGTGACCATCGCCGGCCTGTCCCTGGGTGAACTCCTCGGCGGGGCCATCCTGACGGAAACCATCTTCGCCTGGCCGGGCATGGGCAAGTACGTGGTGGACTCCATCAACTCGCTCGATTTTCCGGCCATCATGGGCTTCACCCTGCTGGCCAGCACGGCCTACGTGGTCATCAACCTCGCGGTGGACGTGCTCTACGCCTTCCTCAACCCGCGCATCCGCTACTAGGGGACGACGTGGCCGCACACCCGATCTTCCGCGAACTGAAGCTCACCCTGCGCATCCTCTCGCGCAACCCCTCAGCCGTCATCGGCGGCGTGGTCATCGCCGTCATGGTCCTGCTGGCCATCGGCGCGCCGCTCCTGGCGCCCTTCGACCCGGTGAAGCTGTCCCTCGCCGACCGACTCATGCCGCCCGGCGCGGCCCACTACTTCGGTACCGACGAACTCGGCCGCGACATCTTTTCACGCGTGCTCTACGGCGCGCGCATCTCCCTCTCCATCGGCCTGCTGGTCATCACCGTGGCCGGTGTGACGGGCGCCCTCATCGGGGCGACGTCCGGGTATTTCGGCGGGAAAATCGACAACGTCATCATGCGCCTCATGGACGTCATCCTGTCCTTTCCGTCGCTGATCCTGGCCCTGGCCCTGGCCGCAGCCATGGGGCCGAGCCTGGTGAACGCCATCCTGGCCACAGCCTTCGTCATGATCCCGAAATTCGCGCGACTCGTGCGCGGCGAGGCCCTGGTAGTGCGCGAGATGCCTTACGTGGCCGCCAGCCGGGTGGCCGGGGCCGGGCACGGCTTCATCATCCGCCGCCACATCCTGCCCAACTGCCTCAATTCCGCCATCGTCCTGGCCACCCTGACGCTCGGCGACGCCATCCTCATCGCCGCGTCCCTGTCCTTCATCGGCCTGGGCGCCCAACCGCCGACCCCGGAATGGGGGGCCATGATCGCCTCGGGACGCAAATTCCTCATGGACCAGTGGTGGTACGCGACCTTCCCGGGCCTGTTCATTCTTTTCACGGTCATCGGCTTCAACATCTTCGGCGACGCCCTGCGCGACGTCCTGGATCCGAGGATCAGGCGATGAGCGCCCCCCTGCTCGACATCCGCGGCCTCTCGATCAGCTTCGGCACCTACCAGGGCCGGGCGCACGTGCTGGACAGAGCGTCCCTGACCGTGAACCAGGGCGAGGTCATGGGCCTGGTGGGCGAGACGGGCTGCGGCAAGTCCGTGCTCTCGCGCGCCGTGCTGCGCATCATCCCCTCCCCGCCCGGCAGCATCGACGCCGGCGAAATCCTCTTCGAGGGACGGGACCTGCTGAAGCTGCCGCGCACGGACATGCGCAGGCTGCGCGGCGAACGCATCTCCATGATCTTCCAGGAACCCATGAACAGCCTCAATCCCGTCTTCACCGTGGGCAACCAGATGCGCGAGGTGGTCCGCGCCCACCGCAGCGCGAGCCGGGCCGAGGCCACGGACGCGTGTCTGGAGATGCTCGCGGCCGTGCGCCTGCCGGAGCCCGCATCCGTGCTCCGGGCCTACCCTCACGAACTTTCGGGCGGCATGCGCCAGCGGGTCATGATCGCCATGGCGCTGATCTGCAACCCGTCCCTGCTCCTGGCCGACGAGCCGACCACGGCCCTGGACGTGACCGTGCAGGGCCAGATCCTGGCCATCCTGGCCGAACTGGCCGAGCGCCAGGGGCTGTCCATCCTCTTCGTGACCCACGACATGGGGGTGGTCGCCCAGCTCTGCAACCGCGTGGCCGTCATGTACGCCGGCCAGGTGGTCGAGGTGGCCGACGTGCAGAGCATCTTCGCCCGGCCGGCGCACCCGTACACCCGTGGCCTCATCGCCTCCATCCCGGGGCGGTCCTCGGGCGGGGAGCTCTACGCCATTCCCGGCAGCGTCCCGAGCCCCATCGATCCGCCGCCGGGCTGCCGCTTCCGCCCCCGCTGCCCCCACGCCGCGAGCAGCGAGTGCGGCGGAATCGCCCCGGAGATGATCAGGGTCGCCCCGGATCACAGCGTGGCCTGCCATCTTTTCAACCAGGACGGCCTGTCATGAGCGACGAACTGCTTCGCGTGGAGAACCTGTGCAAGGCCTTCCCCCTCGGCGGCGGCTTTCTGGAGGGGAAAAAACGCTGGCTCAAGGCCGTGGACCGGGTTTCCCTGCACCTGGAAAAAGGCGAAACCCTGGGCCTGGTGGGCGAGTCGGGCAGCGGCAAGAGCACCGTCGGCAACCTCATCCTGCGCCTGCTGGACGCCGACAGCGGCTCCGTGCGCTTCGAAGGGGTGGACGTGACACGGCTCTCGGGCGCGGAGCTGACCCGGGCCAGAGCCCGAATGCAGGTCGTCTTCCAGGATCCGCAGAGTTCCCTGGACCCGCGCATGACCGTGGGCAACATCGTCTCCCTGCCGCTCAAAATCCTCGGGCTGGCCAAGGGGGGCGAACTGCGCGAACGCGCCGCCGCCAGCCTGGCCGAAGTCGGCCTGGGGCCCGAGTGCCTGGACCGCTACCCCCACGAATTCTCCGGCGGCCAGCGCCAGCGCATCGGCCTGGCCCGCGCCCTGGTGGCCGACCCGGCCTTCGTGGTCATGGACGAGCCCACCAGCGCCCTCGACGTCTCGGTGCAGGCCCAGATCCTGAACCTCATGGGCGACCTGCAGGCCAGACGCGGCCACGCCTACCTGTTCATCTCCCACGACCTGACCGTGGTCCGGCACGTCAGCCGGCGCATCGCGGTCATGTACCTGGGCGCCATCGTCGAGACCGCGCCCACGGAAAAACTTTTCGAGACCCCGGGACACCCTTACACGCGGGCCCTGCTGGCCTCGGTCCCCGTGCCCGACCCGGCGCAGCGCCGCAACCTGGCCCGCCTGACCGGCGACGTGCCGAGCCCCGTGGACCTGCCGCCGGGCTGCCGCTTCCACCCGCGCTGCCCCGAGGCCATGCCATGCTGCGCAAGCGTCGAGCCGCCAAGCGTCGAGCTCTCGCCCGGGCACGTGGCCGTCTGTCATCTCCACAACCAGAGGAACACACCATGAAGATCTATATCAGCGCAGACATCGAAGGCGTGGGCGGCGTGGCCCGCCACGAGCACTCCCGCGTGGACGGCCGTGAATACCCCCTGGCCCGGCGTCTCATGACGAACGAGGTCAACGCCGCCATCCGCGGCGTCTTCGAAGCCGGCGCTTTGGGCGTGACCGTGTCCGACTCCCACAACGTGGGCCTGAACCTCCTGCCCGAGGAACTCGACGAGCGCGCCCGCCTGGTCATGGGCTCGCCGCGCCCCCTGTCCATGATGCACGGCATCGACGAATCCTTCGCAGCAGCCATGTTCGTGGGCTACCACGCCATGGGCGGGACCATGAACGCGAGCATCGTGCACACCTTCACGGGCCGCCTGCAGGAAGTGCGTCTGAACGGGATCAAGGTCGGGGAGATCGGGCTGAACGCCGCCCTGGCCGGACACTTCGGCGTACCCGTGACCTTCGTGGCCGGCGACCTGGCCGCCTGCCGTGAGGCCGAGGCGCTGCTGCCGGGCGTGCGCACCCTGGCCGTCAAGGAGGCCGTCGGCGCCTACGCCGCCATCTGCGAACACCCGGCCAGAACCTGCCGGGCCATCGAAGCCGCGGCCAAGGAGGCCCTGCAAAACCCGCCCAAGGTGAAACCCTTCGTGTTCGACGGCGATGTGGAGCTGACCGTGCGCTGCACCACGGCCTCGGGCGCCGACCGCGCGGGCATGATCCCGCGCACGAAGCGCCTGGACGACCTCACGGTCAGCTACACGGGCTCCGACGTGGTCGAGGCCTTCCAGGCCTTCAACACCATGAGCTGCCTGGTGGAGCTGGTGCCGTTCATCTGAGGAACTCTTCCGATCAGGGACGGCAATGATGTCATGAGATCTCGCCCACCCTTTTTGCCCGTTATTTTACGATAACCCGAGAACGTAAAATAACGGGCAGTCTTATTTGAGGTTCAGCCTCTGATGAATCGCCCCCATCGCACGGGATACGAAACCGCCCTCCCATCACGCTTGACGTTAATCACGCATCGCGTCATTATGCGGCCGTGATCATCTCCTTCAAGTGCGAACTCACGGAACGGCTTTCCAAAGGGGCCAATTGCCGGCGCTACGCCAACATCGCCGCAGTCGCCCGCCGCAAGCTCCGGCAGTTGGAGATCGCCGGCAGGCTGGATGATCTTCGCATCCCGCCCGGCAACAGGCTCGAAGCACTCAAGGGAGACCGGGCCGGACAGCACAGCATCCGCATCAACGACCAATTTCGTGTCTGTTTTCGCTGGACCGAAGCCGGGGCCGAAGATGTGGAGATTGTCGATTACCATTAGGGGGAAGGGAGGAAATATGACCGAACTCGCACCAATCACACCCGGCGAAATTCTTCTGGAAGAGTTCCTGAAGCCCATGGGCATCAGCCAGTACAGGCTGGCCAAGGAAATCAACGTGCCCGCGCAGCGCATCAGTGAGATCGTGGCCGGGCGGCGTGCCGTCACCGCGGACACGGACCTTCGGCTGTGCCGCTTCTTCGGCCTGTCCAAAGGCTACTGGCTCCGCGCCCAGGCCGCCCACGACACGGAGGTCGCCGAACGCACGCTTGAAACCGAACTGCGGAGAATCAAACCCTGGTCAGGGGCCGCAGCCTGACCCAGCCCTCTCCACTCAGCCGTTCGGCATCCCGCCCGTAATTGCCGACTCCGGAAGGCCGAAGGGCAGGTAGCCGGCGGCCATCCTGTCCTTGAGCCCAACGCCGCTCAGCCCGAGCATCAGCGCCTGCTCCACAAGATACCCCAGCTTGCGCACGCCCTCCGCCAGGCTCAAACCACCCTCGCGCACGTTGGAGATGCAGTTGCGGGCCTCGTCCGTGGTGCCAACGCGGGGTGCCATGGTCAGGTAGACGCCCATGGAGTTGGGCGAGGACAGGCCCGGGCGTTCGCCGATGAGGATGACGGACAGGCGGGCCTGAAGGATTTCCCCGATCTCGTCGGCCACGGCCACTCGCGCGTTTTCCACCAGGCAGACCGGGGCCACGCTTAAGCCGGCCTGCCCGAACATGCGTACGCAGGCCGGCACGAAGTCCGGGGCATTCTCGTGGATGGCCCGGGACGAGAGGCCGTCGCCCACCGCCAGGCTGATGTCGAAGCCCTTGTCCAGCCCCTGCAGGACCGCAACCGATCGTTCGCTCAAACGCCTGCCCTTGTCGGGCCGGGTCAGATATTCTTCCCGTCCGCCCACTCCCGACTCAAGCTCGACGCAGGCGATGCCCGCCGTGCGCAGGCTCTCAGCCAGTTCCATCCGACGGAACGGCGTGTGCACGGCATCGCGGGCCCGGGCGTGATCGAGCCTGAAGGACAGGCTCTCGGCCAGGGGCAGGCTCGACCCGCTCCGTCCGACGGCGATGCGGGCCGCTGTAAATCGCCTGAGTTCCGCCCAGGGGTCTTCGCTGACCGTAACGGCCGCCGTGATCCGATCGCTCATGATTCCTCCCGTATGGCGCCCGGCAGGCCCAGCAGGCGGTTGCCTTTTTCAATGGGCACGAGCCGCCCGTCCCTGTCCATCACGCCCGAAGACTCCAGCCAGGCCGCGAACTCCGGCGCTGGTTTGCGGTCCAGTAGCTTTCGCAGGTAGGCCGCGTCGTGGAAGGACGTGGACTGGTAGTTGAGCATGATGTCGTCGGCCCCGGGCACGCCCATGACAAAGGTGCAGCCCGCCGCGCCCAGCAGGGTCAAGAGGGCGTCCATGTCATCCTGGTCGGCCTCAGCGTGGTTGGTGTAGCAGACGTCCACGCCCATGGGCAGGCCCAGGAGCTTGCCGCAGAAATGGTCTTCGAGCCCGGCGCGGATGATCTGTTTGCCGTTCAGCAGGTACTCGGGCCCGATGAACCCGACCACCGTGTTGACCAGCAGCGGCTCGAACCGGCGGGCCACGGCGTAGGCGCGGCATTCCACGGTCTGCTGGTCCACGCCGTGATGAGCTCCGGCCGAGAGGGCGCTGCCCTGACCGGTCTCGAAATACATGACATTGTCGCCCACGGTACCGCGCGCAAGGGACCGCGTGGCCTCCAGCGCCTCCTGCAGCAGGGAGAGCGTCACGCCGAAGCTCGCGTTGGCGGCCTCGGTCCCGGCGATGGACTGGAAGCACAGGTCCACGGACGCGCCGCGTTCGATGGCCTCCATGGTCGTGGTCACGTGGGTCAGCACGCAGGTCTGGGTCGGGATGGCGTAGCGCGAGACCAGCCCGCCGAGCATGTCCGAGATGCGGCAGATGTTGTCCAGACTGTCCGTGGCCGGGTTGACGCCGATGACCGCGTCCCCGCAGCCGTAACACAGACCGTCCAGGGTCGAGGCCGCGATGCCCTTCAAGTCATCGGTGGGATGGTTGGGCTGCAGGCGGACCGAAAACGTCCCCGGCAGGCCGATGGTGTTGCGGAAGCGGGTCGTGACCCGGCACTTGGAGCCGACCAGAACCAGGTCCTGCAGACGCATGAGCTTGGACACGGCCGCGGCCATTTCCGGGGTCACCCCCGGAGCCAGACGGGCCAGGACCGCGCTGTCGGCCTCGTCGGTCAGGAGCCAGTCGCGGAACTCGCCCACGGTGAAGCCACGGATGAGCGCGAAGGCCTCCTGGTCGTGCGTGTCGATAATCAGCCGTGTGACCTCGTCTTCCTCGTAGGGAATGACGTGCTCCTCCAGAAAGCGGGTCAGCGGCACACCGGCCAGCTCCATCTGGGCCAGGACCCGTTCCTCCTCCGTGACCGCGGCCACGCCCGCCAGGACATCGCCCGAACGTAGCGGCGAGGCCTTGGCCAGCAATTCCTTCAAAGTTCGTTTCATCTCATGTCCTGCCTGGCATGGTGAAGATTTTCGCCATTGTTTTTTTCGCCACCGCAAATCGCGGCACGAATTCATGGCCTTTCCTGCGGGCCCAAGGCAAGGCTGATGCGCAGCTGCTGCTTGACGGCCTGAATGCGCCGATGCGAGGCCGCGATCCGTTCTGCGGAGAGGCGTCCCTCCTCTACGGCCTTGACCAGAATATCAATGGCTCTGGGCACGATGTCCGGATCGTAGTCCAGGTTGTTGCCGAAAACCAGAATATCCACTCCGGCTTCGACAGCCAGAAGGATCGCTTCGTCCAGACCATAATGTCCGGCAATGGCCCGCATCTGCATGTCATCGGAGACAATCACGCCATCAAATCCCAGGCGCTGCCTCAAAAGTCCCGTCAGCACTGTCTTTGAGAGGGTGCACGGGTGTGCATCGTCGAACTGGCGCAAAAAGAGATGCCCCGTCATGATCAGGGGGCTGGCCTTCAGCGGAATCAGCAACTCATAGGGCCGCAGCTCCGTCGGGGTCCAGGTTTTGCTGATGTCGGTCAGTCCAAGATGCGAATCCGCCGTTGCGCTGCCATGTCCGGGAAAATGCTTGAGACAGGGCAGGACGCCCTGCGCCATGAGGCCCCGGCTGAACGAATGGGCATGGAGCGCAACCAGATCCGGATCTGCGGAAAAACTTCGTTCCAGGGCTCCGATGGCCGGACTCTGCGGATTGACGTCCACGTCCGCCACTGGCGCGAAGTTCAGGTTCACGCCAAGGCCCGCCAGCAGCCTTCCGGTCCGCTCGCCTTCAAGTCTGGTCTGCTCCGGGCTGCCCTGCCCCATTGCCTTCGCCGAGGGACTCGGAGCAAAGCCCCGGTCCTCGCGGAAGCGCCGCACCCGTCCGCCTTCCTGATCCACAGCGACAAAGAGCGGGGTTCCGGCATTTGCCTGCAGGGTCGCGGTCAAGGCCTGAACCTGCCCGGGGCTCTGAATGTTGCGTTCCGGGCTTTGCAGTTGCACGTCACGATCAAAGAGGATCACGCCTCCCAGATTATGTTCACGGATGTCGCGCAGGATGGGAGACTCGTTATTCACCGCAGTCCCGCGAAAACCCACCAGCAGCATCTGCCCGGCCATGGCTCGCAGTGAGTCCGTATCCATGGCATGCCCTGGCGCGACCGGAATCAGGCACATGATCGCTGCCAGGAATAAAAGCATCCCGCCGGACAATTTCCCGTCATGAAAAACACCGTCAAGCGTTGTCTGCCGCGCTCCAGCGACAAGCCCTGCTGCCACGGACCTCCCCAACATCCCAATCATCCCTCGCGTCATGTCGTTCCCCTTTGTGCTGATGGCCGGGAGGAAGCCTCCCGGCCGTGTTCACGCAGGTGTTACTTGGGAAAGTACAGCTCCGGCAAGTAGAGGGCGATCTGCGGAAAGGTGATGATCAGGCCGAGGCCGAGCACCATCAGGGCCACGAAGGGCACGATGGATCCATAGATGTCGACCAGGGTGACCTCTTTGGGCGCCATGGCCTTCATCAGGAAGAGGTTGTAGCCGAAGGGTGGTGTCATGTACGCGATCTGGCAGGTCACGGTGTAGAGCACTCCGTACCAGATGGGGTTGAAGCCAAGAGCGATGATGAGCGGGATGTAAAGTGGAGCGACGATGACCAGCATGGCCGTGTCGTCCAGAAACATGCCCATGATGATGTAGGAGACCTGCATCATGATCAGCACGCCCCACGGGGACAGGCCCCACTTCTCGAGAAACAGGATCTCGATGGCGTGCACCGCGCCGAGTCCGTCGAACACCGCGCCGTAACAAAGGGCAGCCAGAATGATCCACATGAACATGCAGCTCACGGACAGGGTCTTGTGCAACGACGTATCGAGCACCGAGCGGTTCAGCCGTCCCTTGGCCATTGCCGCGATCATGGCTGCGGCCGCGCCCACGGCGGAGCTTTCGACCAGGCTGGTCACGCCCAGCATGAAAAGGCCCGTGACCATGAAGACGATGGCGATGGGGACAATGCCCGCACGCAAAAGTGCGATCTTCTCCCGGCTGGAAATGCTGGACCGTTCCTCGAACGAAAGCGACGGCCCCAGCGCCGGGTTGAGCTTGCAGCGGACCACGATGTAGCCCACGAACAGCAGCGCCAGCAAAAGCCCTGGGAACACCCCGGCCAGCCAGAGCTGACTGACCGGCTGACGGGCGATCATGCCGTAGAGAACCAACACGATGCTTGGCGGAACCATGATGCCAAGGGAACTTCCGGCCTGGATCACGCCGGTGATCATCTTCTTGTCGTAGCCGCGCTTGAGCATCTCCGGCAGGGCGATGCTCGTGCCGATGGCCATGCCCGCAACGGAGAGTCCGTTCATGGCCGAGATGGCGACCATGAGCACAACCGTGCCGATGGCCAGGCCGCCGTTCAGGGGCCCCATCCAGACATGGAACATCTTGTAGAGGTCATTGGCGATGCCCGATTCGCTGAGCATGTAGCCCATGAAAATGAAAAGCGGCAGGGTCAGGAGCGGAAACCAGTTCAGCAGCACCATGCTCGCGTTGAAAGGCATTTCCGAACCGCCGTCGCCCCAGAGCAGAAGCGAAGCGGCCGCACCGACGAAACCCACCGCACCGAAAACCCTCTGGCCGGTCAAAAGCAGCACCATGAGGGTCGTGCACATCAAAAGAGCGATCATTTCGTAACTCATGGCATCACGTCTCCGTAGGTTTTGAGCATGTCCACGCCCATGGCTTTCGAGATATCCTTGATCAGGCGGGACACGCACTGCAACACCATGAGCACGATGCCGACGACCATGATGATCTTGATCGGCGAGAGCGGCGGAGCCCAGGCGGAGTAGTTCTTCTGCCCGTACTCAAGGGAATAGGCGGTGCTCGATATGCCCCCGTAGAGAAGCATGCCGAGATAAAAGAGCAGGAAGAAGGACGTCAGCGCATCGATGATGGCCCGGGTTCTCGGGGTCCAGGTGCTGTAGAGCACGTCCATGCGCACATGTCCGCGCAGGATGACCGAATATCCGCCGCCGAGAAGATAGTAGGCAGCCATGGTGAACTGCGCCATCTCCACGGCCCAGACCACGGGGGAATTGAGCAGGCTTCGTGAAACAGAGGCATATAGCAGAATAAACATCATCAAGAACATCAGATACATGGCGAACTTGCCGACCAGCCGGTTCAAGGCGTCCACGTATTTCGTATATGTCACCAATGCTTTGAACACAGGGCACCTCGCAAAAAATTATGGCTGATCCCTGAATGGCCGCCTTTTCGGGCGCACCGGGGGAATCGCTCCCCGATTCCGGGGAGCGGGAAAGGCCCGGCTCCATCGGGAGCCGGGCGGGTTCATTTTCAAATCAGATGGTTTGCTGTTCGCGCTAGGCGTAACGGTAAGGCTTGCCTGCCTTCTTCATGGTCTCGCTGTAGTCTTTCAAAATCTGGACAACCTTGGCGCACCGGGGGCTGGTGGCCCCGATCTCGTCCCAGTACTTGACCGCTTCCGCCTCAACCTGGGCCCATTCCTCCTCGGGAATGGTGGTCAGTTCAAGCTTTCCGCCCTTGGTGCGGTAGTGCGCCTCCCCCCACCAGTACCAGTGCTGGCGATAGTAGTTGGAGCTGTCCATGGTGACCTTGAAGAGAGTCTTCAGATGCTCGGGAACCTGTTCCCATTTATCGGAATTGGCAAAGTAGGAGCCTACCCAGGCACCGCTTATGTTGTTGGTCAGATAGTATTTCGTCACATCGGCCCAGCCCACGGTGTAATCCTCGGTGATGCCCGACCAGGCGATGCCGTCCAGCTCTCCGGTCTGCAGGGCCACCTCGACGTCTTCCCAGGGCAGGGTCACGGGCACCACGCCAAAACGCTGCATGAACTTGCCGCCAGTGGGAAAAGTGAAGACGCGCTTGCCTTTCAGGTCGGCAAGAGAACGGATGGGCTCCTTGGTGGCAAAATTGCACGGATCCCATGCGCCCGCGCCAAGCCAGGTCACGCCCTTGATTTCACTGTAAGCCTCCTGCCAGATTTCGTTCAGCCCGTAATGGTTGAAGAGGGTCGGCACATCAAGGGAGTAACGCGTGGCGAAGGGAAAGTAGGCGGCGAAGACGGCCACGTCGACAGGGGCGGCGATGGAGTCGTCATCACTCTGCACGGCGTCGATGGTTCCGCGCTGCATGGCGCGAAACAGTTCGGGAGTGGGCACGAGCTGATCCGCGTTATAAAGCTCGATGACCATGTCACCGCTTGCGATCTTGTTGAAGGCATCGATCTGCGGTTTGATGACATGCTCGGCCAGGGCAGGCCCTGCGTATGTCTGCAGACGCCAGCGGATGGGCGTTTTTTTGGAAGCGTGCACAAAAGGCGCGTTGACCACGGTCGATGCCGCTGCGGCCGTGGCCCCAAGTCCTGCCATTTTGACGAATTCTCTTCTTTTCATGAGTCCAGCTCCGTGTTGACCGTTTCTGTATAAAACCAAAAAATTATCGCTTTTTTGGTGCTCCATGAATGGCGTTCCATTCTCATGACGCGTGCGTCAGCAAACAAACTTGCCGACAAACCACAAAAAGCAATAACCCGGCCAACACTTTCCAATTTTGAATTTAATGAACTATTTCAAAATATAAGATATATTAGGACTGTTAAAAAATCGAATTTTCAGGAGCAAGACCTCTTTATTTGCGCAAATGAGTCACATTTTTAATGGCTATTTTACAATATTGAACAAAACTGTCATACACTCCCCTCAGCTCAAACATGAAAAGCCCATGGCTGGCTTGATGTGGGTTGAAAGTAGGCGCAAAAACACCCACTGTTGACTTTAAGAACTTTTTTCTTTCGAAAATGCGCATTATTTTCGTTTACGCTCAAATATTATCCATTTTTGTAACAAGTCGTCACCCAAGGCTGCGCCACGGTCATGCCCGAAACCCTCCACATCGATCTGGCTCGCGCAACCTCCAGCCTTTTTTCATGGACAAAAGTTGCGCCATTGGGCATCAGCCGTATGACACAAAGTCCGGTCTTTCAGCCTTGCGGACCGGGTGCGGGTCGAATGCAAACCGCGGCATGCCTGCCTGAGCCCTCTGGCATGCATAGTGCTTATGCCGGTCTGGCCCTTCTCCACACAACTTTGAAACACGAGGACACAAATGAAACGTACGCTGTTCCTGGTCGCGCTCAGCCTGGCATTGTTCATGGGCACCACGGCCATGGCCGAAAAAATCAAGGTCGCAGGCATCTACACCCAGCCCATTCAGCAGAAATGGGACGCTACACTGCACAAGGCCCTTTTGAAGGCCGAGGCGGCGGGCGAAATCGAATATGTCTGGAGCGAAAAAGTTTCGAACACAGATTACATACGCGTGCTGCGCGAATACTCCGAAGCCGGCGTACAGCTCATCGTCGGCGAAGCCTTCGGCATCTCCCGCGACGTGCGCAAGGTGGCCAAGGATTACCCGAACGTGGCCTATCTCATGGGCGACACCTTCGGCCCTGACGGCGACAACCTGTCCGTTTTCGACAACTACATCCACGAGCCCTGCTATCTCATGGGCATGGTCGCCGGTTCCATGACCAAAACGAACAAGATAGGCATGGTCGGCGGCTACCCCATCGGCGAAGTCAACCGCCTCTTTAACGCCTTCATGGCCGGCGCCAAGTCCGTCAATCCGGCGGTGGAATTCAAGGTCTCCTTCATCGGTTCCTGGTATGATCCGCCCAAGGCCAAGGAATTCGCCTACGCCCAGGTCGAGGCCGGCGTTGACGTACTCTATGCCGAACGCTCCGGAGTGGTCGATGCCGCCCGCGAAAAGGGCATCATCGCCTTCGGCAACGTCAACGACATGAACAAGGAAGAGAACGGCGAGAACGTGGTCGTGGCCTCGGCCCTGTGGCACATGGAAGCGGCCCTGAACCACGCCATCGAGCGGGTCAAGGCCGGCACCTTCGCCGCCGAGGACTACCGTGAATGGACCATGATGGCCAAAGGCGGCGCCTCCCTGTCCCCCTTCTACGAGTTCGAGGACAAAATCCCCGCCGACGTGAAAGCCAAGGTTGCCGAGACCGAAGCCGCCATCAAGGCCGGAACCCTGGTCATCGAAATCAACGACGACGAACCCAAATCCACCTTCTGATCCCAAAGGGGGCCGAAACCACCCGGCCCCCTTTTTTCGGTCAACCATGTCCATCACACCTTTGCTGCGACTTTCCGGCATCACCAAAAATTTCGGGCCGCTGAAAGCCAACGACGACATCTCCCTGACCCTGGCCGAAGGAGAGATGCTGGCCCTGCTTGGAGAAAACGGCGCAGGCAAGACCACCCTCATGTCCATTCTCTTCGGGCACTACGTGGCCGACACCGGCAGCGTGGAAGTGCTCGGCAAACCCCTGCCTCCCGGTTCCCCCAGGGCCGCGCTCGAAGCGGGCGTGGGCATGGTCCATCAGCACTTCACCCTGGCCGGCAACATGACCGTGCTCGAAAACATCATGCTCGGCACCGAATCTCTGTGGGGATTCCGCCGGGGCTCGGCCCGCGCCCTGGCCAAGCTGGGCTGGCTCATGGACCGCTTCCGGCTGCACGTGAACCCGCACGCCATGGTGCGCAGCCTGTCCGTGGGCGAACGGCAGCGGGTCGAAATCCTGAAGGTCATGTACCGGGATGCACGCATCCTCATCCTCGACGAACCAACTGCCGTGCTCACTCCGCAGGAAAGCGACCATCTCTTCACCACCCTGCGCGGCCTCGTTGCGCAAGGGCTGAGCGTCATCTTCATCACCCACAAACTACGCGAGGTCATGGCCGCCAGCGACCGCTGCGTGGTGCTGCGCCATGGCCGCGTGGTGCTTGAGACCTCCACCAGACAAACCTGCGCCGAGGAGCTGGCCAAGGCCATGGTCGGAGCCAACATCCCCCAGGCCACACGCACCACGCTCACGCCCGGAGACGAGGTCCTCTTTCTGGACCGTGTCCATGCAAGCGCCCCGGATCGCGGACCAAACCTGAGCGAACTGTGCCTTTCCGTGCGGTCCCACGAAGTCCTCGGCATCGCCGGCGTCTCCGGCAACGGGCAGGCATTGCTCGCGGACCTCCTGTCCGGCCTTGTCGCCCCGACCGAAGGCAGCGTGGTGCTTCGCGGACAGACCGTGAGCCGCCCCACCCCCGGGGCCATGATCCGCGCAGGCGTTGGCCGAGTGCCCGACGACCGCACCGGGACGGGCCTGGTGGCGGACATGACGGTCATGGAGAACCTGTCCACGGAGATCTACCGCCTGCCCGGTTTTTCCAGACGCGGCATGCTCAATTTCAAGGCCCTGTCGTCACGGGCCGCGCAGCTCATGGACGTCTTCGACATCCGCTGCACGGGCAAGGACGCCCCAGTACGCAAACTTTCCGGCGGAAACATGCAGAAACTCATCCTGGCCCGGGTCCTGTCGCAGGGCCCGCACCTCATCCTGGCCAACCAGCCGACCTGGGGCCTTGATGTCGGGGCCACCGCCGCCGTGCATCAGCACCTGCTTGACGCCGCCCGACGCGGAGCCGGAGTGGTCCTCATCTCCGAAGACCTGGACGAACTCTTCCAACTCACGGACCGCATCCAGGTCATGTACCAGGGCAGGCTGTCCGCCCCGGAAAACACGGCCACCGTGAACCGTGCCAGACTGGGGCTCATGATGAGCGGACAGACCTTTGAAAACCGGGGCGCCGCATGAGACTGGAACCCCGCGAATCAGTGTCCCTCGGCTGGCATATCGGCGCACCGCTCCTGGCCGTGCTTGGGTCCATGCTGCTCTGCTCCGGGCTCATCATCTGGGCCGGAGCGGAGCCCTTGAACGCCTGGCGACTCCTCCTCAAGGGAGCCATGGGCTCAACCTTCGCCCTGACCGAGACCCTGACCCGCGCCACCCCGCTCATCTTCACCGGACTGGCCGCGGCCGTGGCCTTCAAGGCCAAGCTCTGGAACATCGGCGCCGAAGGGCAGTTTTACGTCGGGGCCTGCATGGCCACCTGGCTCGGCACGGGCATGATCACCCTGCCCGCCTGGCTCATGATCCCCTTTCTGTTCCTGTCCGGCGCCCTGGCAGGCGGCCTGTTCCTGCTCATCCCGACCTGGCTCAAGACACACCTCAAGGCCGACGAGGTGGTCACCACCCTGTTGCTCAATTTCGTGGTCCTGCTGGTCGTCAACTGGCTGGTCTTCGGCCCCTGGAAAGACCCAATGGCCATGGGCTGGCCCCAGGCCGCCCCCGTCATCGACCAGGCCATGCTGCCCATCCTTGTCCCCAAATCTAGCCTGCATCTCGGGTTCATCCTGGCCCTGGCCTGCGCTTTGGCCGTCTGGTGGATGATGCGTTTCACCATCTGGGGCTTCGAGATCCGGGCGGTCGGCGCGAGCCTGAAAGCCAGCACCTTCGCCGGCATGCCTGTCCAGGCCACCATCGTACGCACCGCGCTCTTGAGCGGCGGACTGGCGGCCATGGCCGGAGTCAGCGAACTGTGCGGCGTGAAGGGCTACCTGACCCTCGATCTGTCCCCGGGATTCGGCTATTCTGGCATCGTCGTGGCCATGCTGGCCGCCCTGCATCCCCTCGGAGTGGTGCTCTCGGCTGTTTTCATCGCCGTCATCTACATCGGGGCCGATTCCATGAGCCGCGCCATCAACATTTCAAACTACATCGCGGACGTGACCACGGCGGTGAGCCTGCTCATGGTGCTCCTGGCCATGTTCCTGACCCGCTACCGCATCCGCTGGAAGTAAAATGGATATCCTCTCCCTTTTTCTCGAAACCGGATTCTGGCTGGCCACCGTACGCATGGCCACCCCGCTCATATTCGGCACCATGGGCGAACTGATCTGCGAACGGGCCGGAGTCCTGAATCTGGGCATCGAAGGCATCATGGCCGCAGGCTGCATGTCCGGCTGGACCTGGGTTTTCCTCGGCGGCACCCTCTGGGGCGGCGTGCTTTTCGCCGCCTGCGTCGGCGCGGCCCTGGGCCTCCTGCACGCCGCCTTCACCGTGCATCTGGGCCTCTCCCAGCACGTCACGGGCCTCGGCATCACCATGCTCGGCGCAAGCCTCAGCTCCTTCGTCTTCCGCATGGTCCTGCCTCAGGTCACCACCCCGCCCAAGATCATCCCCTTCGCTCCGCTCGACATCCCCGTGCTCTCCACACTGCCCTTCATCGGCCCGGTTCTCTTCAGCCAGACCGCGCTGACGCTCCTGGCCTTCATCCTGGTCGGCGTCACAGCCTACGTGCTGCTGCGCACCCCCCTCGGCCTGGCACTGCGCATGGTCGGCGAAAACCCGCTGGCCGCCGAAGCCCAGGGCCTCTCGGTCCTTGGCCTTCGCACCGGCGCGGTCATGGTCGGCTCGGCCTTCATGGCCGTGGGCGGAGCCTTTCTGACGCTGGCCGCCTTCGACGCCTACTACATCGGCATGGTCAACGGACGCGGCTGGATCTGCATCGCCCTTGTCGTCTTCTCCTCCTGGAAACCGGGCAAGGCGCTCCTCGGCGCGCTCCTCTTCGCCGCCTTCGACGCCATCCAGATGCGCGTGCAACAGCAATCCATCTCCGCCATCCCATACCAGTTCTACCTGATGCTGCCCTACCTCTGCTCCATCCTCGCCCTCATCACCATGTCCCGAAAAGCCGCCTACCCCAAGGCGTTGCTTATTCCCTTCCGCAAGGGCGAGAGGTAGAGAGGGGAGGAGAAGAGACGCGGGGCTCCGCCCCACACCCCGCAAGGGACGAGTCCCTTGACCCGATTATGGGGTGCAGGGGATCATCCCCTGCCCGCCGGAGGCATTCTTAATACGAGGTGATCGACATGCTGGATCTGCTTATCATCAACGCCGCCCTGCCCGGGCAGGATTCACTGACCGAGATCGGCTGCAAGGATGGCCGGATTGTCGCGGTCGAACCGAGTATCAAGACCGAGGCTGCCAAGGTCATAGACGCCAAGGGATATCTGGTCACCGCGCCCTTCGTGGACAGCCATTTTCACATGGATGCGACCTTGTCCGCGGGGCTGCCGCGCAGGAACGAGACCGGCACGCTGCTGGAAGGCATCCGCATCTGGGGCGAACTGAGGCCCGACCTTACGGCCGAAGCGATAAAAGATCGGGCCATGAAGCTGCTGCACTGGTCGGTGGCCAAGGGAAACCTGGCCATCCGTACTCATGTGGACACCACGGACCCGAGTCTGATGGCTGTGGAAGTGCTGCTCGAAGTGCGCGAGGAGATGAAGGATTTTGTGGACATCCAGCTTGTGGCCTTTCCCCAGGACGGAGTGCTGCGTTCGCCGGGCGGGGTGGAACTGCTGGAGCGGGCGCTGGACAAGGGCGTGGATGTGGTCGGCGGCATCCCGCATTTCGAGCGTACGATGGATCAGGGCCGGGAGTCGGTTCGCGTGCTGTGTGAAATAGCCGAAAAACGCGGACTCATGGTCGACATGCACTGCGACGAGTCCGACGATCCGCTCTCAAGGCATGTGGAGAGTCTGGCTTATGAAACGCAGCGGCTCGGCCTGCAGGGCCGGGTCACGGGGTCGCACCTGACCAGCATGCATTCCATGGACAATTATTATGTCTCGAAGCTGTTGCCGCTCATGGCCGAGGCGGGGCTGCACTGCGTGTGCAATCCGCTGGTGAACATGAACCTGCAGGGCCGCCACGACACATATCCCAAGAGAAGGGGGCTGATGCGCGTGCCGGAACTGATGAACATGGGCATCAACGTGTCCTTCGGCCACGATGACGTCATGGACCCTTGGTATCCCATGGGCAGCCACGACATGCTCGAAGTGGCGCACATGGGCGCCCACGCCCTGCACATGACGGGAACGGACGGGCTCGGAAAAATGTTCGCGGCAGTGACCACAAACGGCGCCAGGACTCTGGGCCTGAGCGGTTACGGACTTGAACCCGGCTGTAACGCGGACATGGTCATCCTGCAGGCCGCCAACGAGCTCGAAGCCCTGCGCCTGCGCCCGGCGCGGCTGTGGGTCATCCGCCGGGGCAAGGTCGTAAGCCGCACTCCGGAAGTGATATCGAGCGTGGATCTTGGCAAGGGCGAGGAGCTGGTGGATTTCACGTAACGGGGGCTTGGCGTCCGTTACTGGCCGTCGTCCGCCAATTCCCCGAGCCAATGCCCGCTGATGTGCAGATGCACCACATGGTGCCCGTGCGCGTGGCCCTCGATTTCAAGAGAACGAGCCGAATCATCGAGGATGCCTTCAATGCCCAGGTTGGCCGTCTTGAACATGCCAAGGTCCGGCGGCGTCTGCGTATTCCATTTTCGAACCAGCAGATTTCCACGCACGGCCCCGTCCTCCGCGGCCAGACGGCCCTGCCAGACATAATTCGGCCCGCCTCCGTTCACCAGTCCCTGCCTGACTACCGCCACGCCTTCTTCAGCCTTGTCGTAAGCCATGAGGCGCAGCCAGTACAGCCCGTCCTGCATCATGAATCTCCGTTGTTTTCCCGGTTGGCTTGCGTGCCAACTAGACTTGGTATTGTGGCGCATGAATGGGACAAAGGCAAACCGGCGAGAAAATTCCTCCCAACCTGAACTTGACACCCGCCGCCAACCGTCTCATGCCCTTTCGTCGGCCGTTCGCCCTGCCGTCGTCTTTCTCAGCCATACACAAGCGCCTGACGGCGCATCGGGAATCACCCATGAATACTCCGCAGAACCGGCCCATGTATCTCTTCCTCATCGGCCTCGCCATATTGAGCGCCCTGGGTTTTCAAGGCTGGCGCACGCTTTTCAACAACTACGCGGTGGAAATCGCACAAGTGACCGGCCAGCAGATGGGCGTCATCCAGGGACTGCGCGAAGTGCCGGGTTTTCTGGCGCTGCTGGTGGTCTACCTGCTCATCTTCGTGCGCGAGCATCGCCTGGCCGTGCTTTCACTGATGGTCATGGGGATGGGGGTGATGCTGACAGGAATGATGCCAAGCTTCGGCGGTCTTGTCCTGACCACCCTGATTATGTCCTTCGGGTTCCACTACTACGAGACCTTGAGCCAATCCCTGACCCTGCAGTACTTCAGCGTCACCCAGAGTCCGGTGGTCATGGGCCGGCTGCGCGCAATGGGCTCGGCAGGCAATCTCGTCATCGGGCTTATCTTTCTGGTGGCCGTGAACCACGCCACCTACCAGACCCTGTATGTACTGCTCGGCATCTTCATCGTGGGGGCGGCCAGCTTCTTCCTGCTGGCCAAGCCAACACGAAAGGACCTGCCGCTGCAGCGCAAGAACATGGTCATGCGCCGCCGCTACTGGCTTTTTTACGTGCTGACTTTTCTGTCCGGCTCCCGGCGGCAGATTTTCGTGGCTTTCGCCGTGTTCCTGATGGTCTCGAAGTTCGGCTATACGGTCACCGAAATCACGCTGCTGTTCATGCTCAACAACGCCGTGAATTATTTCCTGAGTCCCATGATCGGCCGGGCCGTAAACCGCTTCGGTGAACGCAAGGTGCTGTCCCTTGAGTACTCTGCCCTGTTCTTCGTCTTTCTCGGCTACGCCTTGACCGACAGCAAGCTCCTGGTGGCCGTCCTCTACATTCTGGACCACATCTTCTACAATTTCGCCATGGCCATCCGCTCCTTTTTCCAGAAGATCGCAGACCCGCGCGACATCGCCCCGAGCATGGCCGTGGGCTTCACCATCAATCACATCGCGGCCGTGATCATCCCCATCGCGGGCGGCCTGCTCTGGATGGTGGATTACCGCATCCCCTTCGTAAGCGGCGCGGTGCTGAGCCTCGTGTCCCTGGCCTTTGTACAGTGCATCCGCCCAACACAAGACGCATGAAAAACCAGACATCCCCGAAATCCCTGCAGGGAATCCTCTTCGCCCTCGGCGCGACCGTCATCTGGTCCGGCAACTTCATCGTGGCCCGCAGCTTGAACCAGAGCATCGAACCCGCCACCCTCTCACTTTTGCGCTGGGCCACTGCCTTTCTGGGCCTGCTGCCTTTTGCCGGACGCGCGGCATGGCTGCAGCGCGAGGCCATCAAAAAGAGCATGCCTGCCATGATCCCCATGGCGCTGCTCGGCGTCACGACCTTCAACGCCATGCTCTACAAGGCGGCTCACACCACCTCGGCCCTGAATCTGTCACTCATCGCAACTTCAACGCCGGTGTTCATCATTATCCTGGCCCGCATCTTCCTGCACGAAAGACTGACCGTCCGAAAAATGACCGGTCTGTCCGTTGCCCTCGCAGGGGTGCTGCTGCTCATTACCGGCGGTGATCCAGGCCGCCTGGCCAGTTTGGAATTTTCCATCGGGGATCTCTGGATGAGCTTCGCCGCCGTGATTTTTGCGGCCTACAGCATTCTGGTGCGCCGATTTAAGGGCGGTCTGAGTCAATCCGTGTTCCTGCTTACGCTTTTCGCTACGGGCATCGTCTTTCTGATCCCCTGGGCCGGGTGGGAGGTGTTCACTCGCGGGCTTCCGGCAATCACTCCCGGCACGGCAGGCGCCATCCTCTACATCGGCCTTGGCGCGTCCCTGGCCGCCTACGCAATGTGGAACAACGCCATGACCACCATCGGCCCGTCCCTGGCCGGGCTCATCTATTACAGTCTGCCGCTTTTCAGCGGATTTTCGGCCTTTGTCCTGCTTGGGGAACCCATGGGACTCATCCATCTGACGAGCGCTGGCTGCATCCTCGGCGGGATTCTGCTGGCCACGCGGGGATAAAGGCCTTACGGTCACGCCACCTCTTGCCTTTCCCCGACGCCGGCCCTAAAGACGGCTCGGACCGGCATCCGGCCGGCCCCGACATCAAGCAACGGGACGTATTGCCCGCGTGGAAATCGAAATGATCACCCTTTTCATCAGCCTGAGCATGAAACTCTTCTTCCTGCTCACACCCTTCTTCGTACTGACCGTGTTCCTGTCCATGACTGAGCACATGACCAAGGCCGAGCAACGCCAGGTTGCCATCCGCACCACCATGGCCGTCATGATCATAAGCCTCATCCTCTATTTCGCGGGCAACCCCATCTTCTCCACCCTGGGCATCACCCTGGACGGTTTCCGCATCGGTGCGGGGAGCCTGCTTTTCCTCTCGGCCGTGTCCCTGGTCTCGGGCAAGCGCTCAAGCCAGGAGGCGGCTCCGGACGTGGATTTCGCCGTGGTGCCCCTGGCCATCCCCATCACCGTGGGACCGGCCACCATCGGCACGCTGCTCATCCTCGGCGCGGAACTCGGCGGAGCCACGGAGCGGGCCGTGGGCGCGGGGGCACTGATCTGCTCCTGTCTGGCCGTGGGAGTGCTGCTACGTTCGGCGCGGCCCCTGAAAAGGCTGCTCGGCTCCGTGGGCCTGTCGGTCATGACCAAGATCACGGGTCTTGTTCTCTCGGCCATGGCCGCGCAGATCGTATTCACCGGGATCAGGAACTTCCTGCACTAGGTCCATGAAGATCCCAAAGCGGCCCTCGGAACTGATCACGCTGGCCCGAAGCATTTCCACCGAATGCACGCAGTGCCGGATCTGCCAGATACGCTGCGCTTTTCTCAGGGAGCACGACACACCAGGGACACTGGCCAAACGACTGCTCGCAAGCGGCGCCGGCCTGGCTCGCGCCTTTGAATGCAGCATGTGCGGACTGTGCCAGGCCACCTGCCCCCTTAGTCTGCCCCTGCCGGATTTCTTTCTGGCCATGCGCCAGGCCGCGCTCAAGAGTGGACTGGCCAGCCTGACTCCATACCGATCGGTACTGAGCTACGAAGCGGTGGGTGCATCCGCCCTGTTCCGCCTTTTCAAGCTGCCGCAAGGGGCGCACACCGTCTTTTTTCCCGGCTGTGCCTTTCCCGGCGCCCACCCCGAGACAGCCTTGGCCCTGTATCGCCACCTGCGTACAAACAATCCGGCCCTTGGTCTGGTTCTGGGATGCTGCTTCAAGCCCTCGCACGACCTGGGACGCGAGGAATTCTTTGAACGGCGCTTTGGGGCGCTGCGCGCAAACCTCCTTGAGCGCGGAGTGCGCACGGTGCTCACGGCCTGCCCCAACTGTTTCAAGATATTCGACCAATATGGAGATGGACTTGCCGTGCGCAGCGTGCTCGAAACGCTGGCCGAAAATCCCCCTGCCGACCGGCCGCGGCTGCGCGGCACGGCCGTGGTGCACACGCCGTGCCCTTTGCGGTTTGAAAAAAAGGTGCAGGACAGCGTTCTGGGGCTTGCCCTCGAATCGGGCCTCGACGTTGAGAAGACAAGACAGGATGGAGCTCTTGCGCCGTGCTGCGGAGCAGGCGGGGCCGTCACCGCATTACGTCCGGATTTCGCGGACACTTGGACCGAAGACGTAAAGGCGCGGGCGCAGGGACGAATCGTGCTGACCTCCTGCGCAGGGTGTGTCCAAACCCTATCGGATCGCACCCGTACCATCCACCTGCTGGATCTGGTCTTTTTCCCCCAGGCGGCGCTGCACGGAACCCTGCCCAGGCCCCGGGGTCTCGCCGGCTATCTGCAACGGCTGCTTTTCAAATGGAAGGTCTGGTCGAAGCGGTAACTGCCTGGGCTGCAAAGTCGCGGATAAGTCCGGCCAGAATCCTGGACACGCGCCGAGGCGAAAAGCGCTCGGTCACGGCACGGGCCCGTTCGCACATCCCCGGATCCTGACCACGCCGTACCAGGCGCAGCATCTCCCGCAGCATGTGCTCCTCATCGACCCTGGCCCACAGCATCTCGGCCCGAAAATGGGGCAGCATCCTCGACATGCGCTCCCCCACCGGCTCCAGTTCGAAACGCAAGGGCACGGAGTTGCGTTCGTCCATGAACTCCATGTTTCCGGACCAACCCGTAGCCAGCACAGGCACCCCATGGCTCATGGCCTCGCCAAGTCCCAGCCCCCAGGCTTCGCCCCGGTGGGGGCTGACGTAGGCCAGCGCTCCGGCGTGCAGGGCGGCCATGCGTCCCTCGGTCAAGTCCGAGGCCAGGCTGAGCACGCCTGCCAATCCAGAAAGGGGCACGTCCGTGCGATATTGCTTGACGACCAGACGGACATCCGCACCGGCCGTGGCCCTGACGCGAACAAAAACCCGCAGCAGTGCTTCAAGATTCTTGCGCGGGTTGACTGCGTCAACAATGGAAAAAAAATAACGCCCCCCCCCCAACCATTCTCTCGCCCAAACAAAGTCTTCAGCTGTCGGGACAACTGTCTCGACAATATGAGGCAGCACCTGCACCACCGGATGCCCCTGGCCCAGAACCTGCGCAGAAAACGAAGAGGCCGTCCACACAGCATGCACAAGCCCAAGTCCGGGCCTGTATATCTCTGGCAGGGTGCTTCCTTCCCATACCGCGTAACCGACCACCTGTCTCTCGCGCAGCACGGGATATTCCGTGAATATTCGTGGCCAGAAAACGGGATCTTCATGCAGCACGGCCAGATCCGCGTCCTCGGGCCGGTCCACGGCCTCGAATCCGGCCATAGCCAGGCAACGCCTGTAGGCCTCACCGGCCCGGCGATGGCTGATGTAGTCCGAGAGGTACCACCAGACGCGCTTCATCGCGCGCGCTCCCCGCGACCCGGCCAGGGAAAGAACTTGGGAGTGCGGTGCTGATAGTTCCGGTAGGCGTCGCCATGAACGTGGACAAGTTTGCGCTCCTCGAGCCAGGTGCCGACAAGCACGTATCCGGTCAGGACCAGGCTCGTGACCAGCTCCGCCGCATCGAAGGTTCCGGTGCGGGTCCAGAGCAAAAGAAGCGCCCCTCCATACCAGGGGTGACGCACCCGCCCGAGGATGCCCGAGGTGTGCAGTTCCGATGCATACGGGCTGCCTGCGAAGGAGCAGCTTGAGCGCAGCTGCGCCAGACCGCCGACCACGCTCAGGTCGTATTCCCGGGCCCCGGCCCAGAAGAGCCACAAGGCCGCGCCCAGCAGCACAAATCGGGGCAAGACCAGGGCGCCGCCCCAGCTCAGGATCGCCTCGCCGGCCAACGCGCCCTTGAAATACATGAGGGGAAGAATGGTCAGGACCGCCAGCACGTTGTAGCCCAGCCGATACCACGGGCAAAGCCGGGGAAAGCGGTTTGAGACCAGCCGCATCCAGGACTGACTGATGAACAGGCTGTGCAGGCTCCCCCACACTGCCCAGCCCAGGGCGAGGAGGACAAGCGGCGTCACCCCGCCTGTCCCCCGTCCTGCAGGCGCACGGAGACCTCGTCGTTTTTCCTGTCCACGGAGTGGTCGCGGGCCACCAGCACATAGATGGACGGGATGACAAAAAGCGTGAAGAGCGTGCCGGTGGTCATGCCGCCCACCAGGACAAGGCCGATGGAGTTACGCGCTGCGGCCCCGGCGCCGGAGATGAGCACCAGCGGGAAGAAACCGGCGATGGTCGAACCGGCGGTCATGAGGATGGGGCGCAAACGGGTCATGGACGCCTCGTGCACGGCCTGCAGTTTGGGCAGGCCCGAGAGCTGCAGCTGATTGGCGAACTCGACGATGAGGATGCCGTTCTTGGCCACCAGCCCGACCAGTGTGACCAGCCCGACCTGGGAGTAGATGTTCAGGGTTGTGGTCCAGCCCTCGGTCCAGAAGGCGACATTGGGGTCGGGCATCTTCAGGAAGGTGAAGATAAGGGCTCCGAACATGCCCAGGGGCACGGACCCGGCCAGGATGATGAAGGGATCGCGGAAGCTGTTGAACTGTGCCGCGAGCGTCAGAAAGATGAGCACCACGGCCAGGCCGAAGGAGACGAGAAAGGTGTTGCCCTCGGTACGTAGCTGACGCGAGTCGCCCGTGTAGTCGAGAACGTACCCCTGGGGCAGAATCTTCACGGCCTCGTCCTCAAGAAAGCGCAGGGCCTCGTCCAGGGGACGCACCGCCACACCGCTGATCTTCACGGCGTTGAGCTGCTGGAAGCGGTTCAGGGAGCGGGCCACGGTGGTGTTCTTGATAGTCGCCATGGACGACAGGGGTACGAGTTCGCCATTTGGGCCGGTCACATGGATATTCCCGAGCTGCTCGGGGTTCAGGCGGTCCACGCGCTGGACCTGGGGGATGACCTTGTAGCTGCGCCCATCGATATTGAAGCGGTTGACATAGGCCCCGCCAAGCATGGCCGACACGTCCCCGCCCACGGAAGCCAGGCTCAGGCCCATGGCGGCGACCTTGTCGCGGTCGATGACCAGTTCGGCCTGGGGCTTGTCTATCTTCACGTCGATGAGCGGCGGAAAGGCGAACATGCCGCTCTGCGCGGCCTTGCGCTGGATCTGTTCGGCAAAGGCCAGGATCTGCTCCGGATCGGCCGTGGAGGCGATGATGAACTCCACGGGGAAATCACCGCCGCCCGGCAGGGCCGCCGGGGTGACCGGGAACATCCGGATGCCCGGAATGGCGGCCAGGCCGGCCTGCACCTCGGGCAGAATCTGCGCCACGGTCCGCTCACGCTGCTCCCAGGGCTTGACCACCAGGCCGCCGAATCCGCTGGATGGAAAGGTGATCTGGAATGTAAACTCGGCCTCGGGCGTGCTCATGAAGACATCGTTGGCCGCCGCTGCGAACTGTCTCGTCTGGTCGAGGGAAGCATCGGCCGAGGCATCGAGGATGCCGAAGATGACGCCCTGGTCCTCGGACGGAGCGAGTTCCTTGGAGGACATCATGAACATGGGCACGGTCAGCACGCCGATGAGGACCCAGACCAGATAGACCGCCGGCCGGGATCTGAGCGTCCCGGACAGGAGGCGGCCGTAGAAATTCTTGAGCCGATTGAAACCGCGGGAGATGCGCCCGGCCAGACCCCGCTCCTCAATGCCCGCGACAAGGATGCGCGAGGCCATGAACGGCGAGAGCGTCAAGGCCACCACCCCGGACATGGCCACGGTGCCGGCCAGGGTGAAGGCGAACTCCCGGAAGAGCGACCCCGTCAGCCCCCCCTGCAGCCCGATGGGCGCGTATACGGCGATGAGCACCACGTTCATGGCGATGATGGGCCGCACCAGCTCGCGGGCGCCGATGAGTGACGCCTCCAGCGGCGTCTTGCCCTCGCTCAGGTGTCTGGAGACGTTCTCGACGATGACGATGACGTCATCCACAAGCACGCCCACGGAGAGAACGAAAGCGAGCAAGGTCAAAAGGTTGATGGTAAACCCGAAGACCTGCATCAGAAACACTCCCCCGACCAGGGAGATGGGAATGGCCACGATGGGGATGAGCACGGAGCGCACGGAACCAAGGAACAGGAAGATGATGACCACGACGATGGCCAGTGTCTCGACCAGCGTGGTGCGCACCTCCTTCAATGCGTTGTTGATGTACTCCGTGGCGTCGTACCCGACCCGGCCCTCCATGCCGGTCGGCAGGGACTTCTGGATCTCTTTCATCTCGGCCAGCACCAGCTCCAGTACCTCGATGGAGTTGGCGTTGGGCAAGAGCCAGACGCCGATGAACACGGCCGTCTGCCCGGTGAAGCGCACCTCGGCCCCGTAGTCCTCGGCGCCCAGGATAACATCGGCAATGTCTCCAAGCCGGACCACCGCGCCGTTCTGGGAACGGATGGCGAGTTGCCGGAACTCCTCGGCGGAGCGCAGGTCCGTATCGGCGGTCAGGTTGATCTGGATGAGCTGGCCCTTGGTCTGCCCCAGGGCCGAAAGGTAGTTGTTTGCGGCCAAGGCCTGGCGCACGGCGGCGGGGCTGACATTCATTGCGGCCATGCGGTCGGGCTTGAGCCAGATGCGCATGGCAAAGGTGCGCGCGCCCAGGATGTCGGCCCGCTGCACCCCGTCCAGGGCCGAGAGGCGTGGCTGGACCACGCGGGTCAGGTAGTCCGTGATCTGGTTCTGGTCCAGGTCGGGCGAGGTGAAGCTCAGATAGGCCGAGGCGAACTGGCTGTCGGCCGATTCCACGTTGATGATGGGCACCTCGGCCTCGGGCGGCAGGTCGCCGCGGACCTGGTCGACCTTGGCGCTGATCTCGGACAGGGCCTTGATGGGATCGTAATTGAGCTTGAGGCGCACATTGATGGTCGAGAGGTTCTGAGCGCTCTCGGACTGGATGTATTCGATGCCGTCGGCGGCGGCGATGGCCCGCTCCAGGGGGGTGGTGATGAACCCGCGGATCAGTTCGGCGCTGGCCCCGACATAGGTCGTGCTCACGGTGACCATGGCGTTGTCGCTGCGGGGGTACTGGCGGACGGTCAGGGTGAAGACCGCCTGCAGCCCGGCGATGATGATGAGCAGGCTGACGACAATGGCCAGGACCGGACGGTGTATGAATATGTCGGTGAATTTCATGAGGACGTTCCGTATCGGAGCTCTTTCCCGGCGGCCCGCATCAGGAATTTTCCGGTGTGGGGGAGATGTTGAATTCCGGGGACAGCGTATTGTCCACGACCACGGACTGACCGTTGCGGTACTTGAAGACGCCGGTGCTGACCACGGTCTGACCCGTCGAAAGTCCCCGGGTCACGGCCACGAAATCTCCCCGCCGCTCGCCCAGGGTCACGAACTGCTGCCGCAGCGCGAGGCCTTCCGTGCCGTTCCCCTGCGCCGGCTCGACGATGAAGACCGAATCGCTGTAGGCGGCATAGAGCACCGCAGTGGCTGGAATCAGGACCAGTTCCCGCTTCTCCGGCAGGACCACCTCCACATTGACGAACATGCCCGGCCGCAGGACTTCTGCCGGGTTGGCCAGTTCGGCTTGCATGCGCACAGTGCGGGTGGCGCTGTCGGCCAGCGGCTCCACGACCGAAAGCCGCCCGTCGAGAGTTTGTCCCGGAAGCGCGTCGGTGGTCACACGCACCGTGGCCCCGGGCAGAACCGCTGCAACCTGCTGCTGCGGCAGGGAAAATTCGATATTCACCCGGTCCAGGCGCTGCAGGGAAACTATGACGTCCGAGTCCCCGAGATTCTGCCCCAGGTTGATATGACGGATGCCGAGAACTCCCTGAAAAGGCGCTCGGATGGTCTTTTTGGCGATGACGGCCTTAAGCGCATCCATCTGGGCCAGAATCTGACGGTGTTCGGCCAGGGCCGCGTCATATTCGGACTTGGCCGTGGAGCGCTGGGCCACCAGGGATTCGATGCGCCGCAGGTTGAGGCGGGCCAGATTCTCCGTGGCCTCCAGGGCCCTGAGCCGGGCGGCTTCCTCGGAGATGTCGAGCTGCACAAGCACATCCCCGGCCTTGACCCGGTCCCCGGAGTCGAAGTCGATGCGTACGACCTTGCCCGGAGTCTCGGCGGTCATGGTCACGCCCTGCACGGCGGTGACGGAACCCACGGCGCTGAAAACCGTATCCCACAGGGCGGAATCGGCGTCCACGGTGGAGACCACGGCCGGCGGCATGGAGAATGACTCCCCCTGCGCGATCATGGCCCTGATCTGCATGGCCTTGATCCCGGCAAGGACACCGGCCACGACGGCCACAAGCAAGATGGCGAAAAATACTTTTTTGATCATGACATTCCGGGGCTTGAGTTGAAGCGACCCGCCCAGTGCGGCTGATAAGGGCACTTACATTCAATCCCCCTCATCGTAAAGAACCCGCCCAAACTGCATCGCAATCTTCGTACAGATTAAACGTAATTTGTTTTAAAAAAATACGGATCGATGCGTATCCAAAACGCAAGTCACAATTGACATCACCCCAACGCCGGGGGAAGTACTCCACGTTGACAAAAGGACTTTCGCCATTTCGCATACAAAAACGGACTTCCGGAGGCGACATGAAGACATTCGTTGCGGTTCTCGCGCTGCTGCTTGGAGGATGCGTAGGCATGCCGGACACGGTAAGACCTGTCGACAATTTCCAACTGGAGCGCTATCTTGGCACATGGTATGAAATCGCGCGCCTGGACCACCCCTTCGAGCGGGGCCTCAGCCGGGTGAGCGCCGAATACAGCCTGCGTGAGGATGGCGGGGTTCAAGTCATCAATCGCGGCTATTCCGCCGAAAAGGGGGCGTGGAAGCAGGCCCGGGGAAAGGGCTACTTCGTCCAGGATCCGCAGACCGGCTACCTCAAGGTTTCCTTTTTTGGCCCGTTCTACGGCTCCTACGTCATCTTCGAACTCGACCACGAGGGATACCGCTACGCCGTGGTCAGCGGTCCGGACACCTCGTATCTGTGGATCCTGGCCCGCGAACCTTTCATGGACGAGAGTCTGAAGGCAGACCTCGTGGACCGCGCGGCGAAACGGGGCTTCGACACGGACGGGCTGATCTTCGTCGAACACCCATGAGCCCTGTCCCGGAGGAACACGTCCGACTTTACCATGGCCCCGGCCTGTTCTACAGAAACGAATCAGCAACACCCACACTATCCCCAAATCGCGAGGTGCGCATATGAGCGTTCACGGATTCACCGCTGAGGAACTTTTCGATCTTGTCACCCACGCCCGGGACTTCCTGCTCCTGGACGTCCGTAACCCCGCCGAGTTCGCACGGTTCAAGATCGAGGGGCCCAGTCCCATAGACATGATCAATGTCCCGTACATGGATTTCATCGAACACGAAGACGAATCCGTCGCCAAAGTGCCTAAAGGCAAGCCCATCCGCGCCGTATGCGCCAAGGAAGGCTCGTCCAAATTCGTGACCGAGATTCTCGAAGCCCGGGGATACGAGGACCTTGGCCACCTCCTGGGCGGCATCAAGGCCTGGGGCAACCTGCTGACCCCGGTCCTGATCCACGGCAACGGGTACGAGTTCTACCAGTTCCGCCGCCCCGGCAAGGCCTCCTGCAGCTACGGGCTGATCTTCAATGGGGAGATGGCGGTCTTCGACCCGTCCCGCAACCTCGAGTTCTACACGAAATTCGCGGCGGACCACGGCGCGCGCATCGTCAAGTCCTTCGAGACTCACAAGCAGGCCGACTACATCTCCGGCGGCCCCGCCCTGGCCAGGGAGCACGGGATTGAGATGCTGGGCAACGAGGCTGATTTCGGCGGTGCAGCCTTCCCTTTCACCCCGGTCAAAGACGGCGACGTTTTCCACCTGACCGGCGGGGGACCCGAAATCAAGGCCCTGCACACCCCCGGCCATACGCCCGGGAGCACCTGTTACCTGATAGACGGCAAATACCTCGTCTCCGGCGACACGGTCTTCATCGAGTCCATCGGCCGGCCCGACCTGGGCGGCCAGGCCGAAGCCTGGTCCAGATTCCTGTTCCGCACCTTGAATGACGTCATCAAAAAGCTCCCTCCCACCACGCAGATCCTGCCGGCCCACTGGATGGACTGGAGCGAGGCGAGACCCGACCTGGCCTTTGCCGCCTCCCTGGACGGGGTCATGAAGCGCAACCTCGACATCTTCGCCATGGACAACGCGGCGGACTTCTACGGGTTCATCAAAGACAACATGCGCCCGCAACCGCCCGAATACGCCATCATCCGCGAGATCAACGCGGGCCTGCGCGAGGAGACGCCCGAACAGCAGGAGGTCCTGGACCTGGGCAAGAACGAATGCGCCGCCAGCGCCAGGGCCGCGGCATCGTAGGAATTGCCTCCGGCGAGGAGGGGCGCGGCCCCTGCTCGCCTTTTTGGGGATGAATAAAGGGAGGACGGGGTGATCCGTCCTCCCTTTCGATTTGCCGGCAAAGGGGAAAAGGCTAGAAGCGGTAGGAAATGCCGAAGTCGATGGCGTATTCCGACAGCGTCGTCTCGTAGTCGGTGATGGCCTGGCCCGTATTCGAGCCGGACATGGTCACCTCGGGCGCGTACATGCCGCCCAGGTTGAGCCACAGCTTCTCCATGGGCGACCAGCCCACGCCGGCCGTGAAGTGATGTTCGACCAGCGCCGGGAAGGCTACGTTCTCGAAGGCCTGCTCCTCGTTCAGGGGTGCCTTGCCGTAATTGTAGCCGACGCGGATCTTCCACCGCTCGGGGACGAGGTCGTACTCCGCGCCGATGGCGAAGACCACTTGGTCATCCCAGTTCATGTTGAAGAGCTGGTAGTCCGGCGTGGCCTCGTGCTTGGGCATGCGCGGCTTGTTCTCGCCCATGGTCTGGGCCCAGTTGATCCATTTCAGATCCAGGGCCAGACGCAGGCGGTCCGTGGGGCGGTAGCCAAGGCCGAACACAACCTGCTGGGGCAGCCCCAGATCCAGCTTGTCCTCGCCCAGGGCCGTCTCAAACTCGAAGTCCTCGAACCATTCCTGGCTGATGTAGGCCAGCGACAGGGACCACTGCTGCGAGGGACGCAGGTACGCCCCGATCTGGAACCCGTACCCGAAGCTGACGTCATGATCGTGCTCCTGACCACCTCCCGCCTCGTAACCCATCACCGCCCGGTCGAGATTGAGAGCCACGCCCACGGAGAAACCGTCGCTGATCTTGTAGGACAGGGCCGGCACCACTTTCATCATCTCGAAACTGGTGTAGACCTTCGACCCATACAGCCCCGCTCCGTAATCGACCCCCATCCCGGCCGACCCAAAGGCTGCAAGGCCCAGGCTCAGCCGATCGGAAAGCGGGTAAACAACGCCAAGCGAGGGGATGGTCGATGACGGATAGCCGCTCGACTTGTCCGAATCTCCGACGAAAGCATCCGTCGTCTCGTAATCCGAAGACGGATCAAAATGAGTCACGCCCAGATCGATCATGGCCGGCAGTTCACTCATGGCCGCCGGATTGAGGGTGATGACGAAAGAATCCAGGGGCAGGGCCGAACCCGCTCCGCCCATGGACCGCTGTACGGGTCCAATACCGATCAGCTGCATGCCGTTAGTGGCAAAGGCGACCCCGGACAAGGCCAGAACCAGCAGGACCGCCGCAACCGCGCCCCGCAACAACCCAGATCTGCTTCCCATCCTCCCTCCTTCTTTCGCTTCCAGTTATTTCAACTATTTCACCAGTGCGTCGGCCACCATGGACGACAAAAACTGGATCTCCAGGCCAAGTTTGTAGTGTCTGTTTATATCTCCCAGCTGAGTGTGGCAGTTTTCACATGCAGTGGCTAGTATGGCGTTGTCTGAAGGCGCGCATTTCCCGAGTTTTGCAATCTGCTCGGCCTTGATTTTCGTCGACTTCATTCTGAAATCCAGGGTGTCTTCACCCATGGCAACCAAGCCGCCACCGCCGCCGCAGCACCAGTTGTAGCTGGCCTGCGGGGAAATTTCACGATAGTCCGCGCACAGGCGGTCCAGAATGAAGCGTGGTTCATCCATAACGCCGCCGTTGCGCGCGATCTGGCAGGGATCGTGATACATGACCGGGCGGGCGATGGCCTTTTCACGAACCTTGATGCGTCCGTCTCGAATGTATCTGGCATGCAATTCGGTCACGGAAAACACGGAAAAAGGATGATCCCCCGAGAGTTGCTTCATGACGCGGTAGGCCGTGCCGCACTCGCAGATGACGACCTCCTTGACCTTGAGGCGCAGGGCCTCGTTCACGATGCGGTCCAGGATGAGCTTTGTCTTGGTCGGATCGCCGACAAAGGCGCCGAAATTGACGGCCTCGAAGAAACTCAGCGTCCAGCTCTCCCCGGCCGCGTTGAAAACCGCCGCCGCGGGGACGATGGAGTGGGCTCCGGCCAGGGCCACGTAGAGTACGTCCGCCCCTTCGACCTCCGTCGGAATGGGGCTTCCGGACTCGCTCCTCCAGCGTTCAAGCACCTTGGTCTCCAGGCGCCTGATGCCGTCCAGAAAGCGCGGTTTGAAGGCCTCGACGTTCTGCCCCTTGGTCACGGACATGTCCGCCAGCATGGTCAGGGTCTCGGGCTCGGCACCGGCACCGATGAGCAGCAGCTTGGCGATGGACACGATCTGTTGCGTGTCGATGCCGAAAGGGCAGTAGAGCATGCAGCGGCGGCAGCCCGTGCAGGTGTATGCGGCCTCCTTGAGTTCCTCGATGGCCGTGTCGTCCAGAACTTTGGCCTGCCCCCACCAGGGGAACAGGCGGCCCTGGGTTTTGAAGTATTTCTTGTAGATGCGACGCACCACCTCGGCCCGATGGGCCGGGGAATACCTGTGCAGGGGCAGGGAGGCGTAGGCGTGGCAGGCCGGTGTGCATATGCCGCAGCGGGAGCAGGTCTCGAGATAGACCTCCATGGCACGGGTCAACTTGCCCTCGAAAAGGGCAAGCAGTTTCGAGCGGGTCGATTCGTCCATGGCTACCTCCGCCGCATCATGTTGGCCGGGATGCTCAACACGGCGTGCATCATTTTGGAAAACGGAAAGACCATAATAAAGAGATTGGCGAAAAAGACATGCAGCGCCAGCATGAAGCTGTGCCCCGAACCCGTCACGGCGTCGACGGACGGCTCGAAGTGGACCAGGCTCATGAGATACTCGCGGTATTCGGACACGCCAATGGAGCTGAAATCATATAGCCGCCTGGCCAGATGCATTTCAGACCCGAAGACCACGGCCAGAAGAAGCACGACGAGGAGAAAATAGTCCTCCGGGACCGACAGGTCCTTGGCCGGCGGCGCAAAACGCCTGAACAGCAGGAAAAGCAGACAGAGAAAACCCAGCACACCTACGAAACCCGCACCGAGAAAGACCTCGTGCGGCCAGACCTGCAGCCACGGCATCTCCGCGAACAGTTCCAGATGCCCGAGAACGAGCAGAATGATGCAGGTATGCAGGAGGATGAGGAAAAACCACAGCACGGGGTTGTGCCTGCGGACCATGGGCAGGAAAAACGCGTCGGTCAGGGCGTACAGCCACGCGGGCTCTCTTGCGGGGAATATCTTCAAGCTCGGGGCAAAGGCGGGCCTGCGCACGATCTCGTAGATACGCCAGATCGTGCCCAGAATGAAAACGAATGCCGCGACATAAACCATGGGCACCAGAACGACATAGATCAGGGTTTCCATAACAGAGTCTCCTGCGCGCGGATCTCCGGCGCGCGGAATGCGCGAAAGGCCCGGGCGTATCCCGGGCCTTGTCTCCGCTAGGCCGTACGCTTCACGAAGAAGGTCGCGCCGTCCGCGCCTTCCTCGACCTTGACGATCTCGTTGCCGCTCGACTGGGCCCAGGCCGGAAAATCCGACAGGGCACCGGGATCCGTGGTCTTGGCTTCGATGATCTGCCCCACCTCGACGGTCTTGATCTCCTTGCTGATCTTCACCACGGGCATGGGGCAGGGCAGCCCGCTCAGGTCGATCTTCTTTTCAACCTTGATATCACTCATCTTGATCCTCCTTTGGAATGATTACAGAAACAGTTGCACCTTGCTGTTCTTCGCTTCAGCCAGGAACGTGGCCACTCCGGCGTATTTCAGATCCGGGTAGTCGATCATCTCTTCGCGCTTGAATCCCATGAGATCCATGGACATTTCGCATATGTAGACCTTCACGCCCAGCTGGCCGGCCATGTCGATCATCTCGGGCAGGGAGGCCACGTTCTTCTTTTTCATCAGATCCTTGAGCATGGTCGTTCCCATACCCCCCATGTTCATCTTGGACAGGGTGGCCTTGCCAGCGCCCTTGGGGAGCATCCAGCCGAACATGGAGCTCATCAGATCCTTGCCGGTCACGGTCTTGTCCGGCTTGCGGAACAGGGGCGTGCCCCAGAAGGTCAGGAAAATGACCGCCTCCATGCCCATGGCAACCGAGCCCGTGGCGATGATGAGGGCTGCCAGAGCCTTGTCCAGATCGCCGCTGAAAAGGACCATCGAAAGCTTGTCTTCCTGGACGGAGCGTTTCACCCCGGCAAATTCCTTGCGCAGAGCATCGAGTTGCTCCTGCAGCTGCTGCATATCGCTCATTCGGTTATCCTCCATGTCTTATCTGTTGGACGAACTAAAAACCCGTACACAATCCGCTTCATTCACTGCCGGACGAAAACTCCGCTCCCAAGGGAGAGACCGCGTCCATGGACACTTTCAGCATGGCCAGGGCGGAGAGCATTTCGATCCGCTGGCTCTCGGAAAGCCTCGCCAGTATTGCGGCATTGACCGCCTGGACATGCCCGCGGGCCGCGTCCCACTTCTCCTTTCCCAGCGGAGTCAGGCTGAAGAGAATCACCCGGGAATCCCCAGGGTCGGGCGTACGCTGGAGAAAGCCTTTTTTCTCCAGGCCGTCGACGATCTTGGTCACCCGACTTTTGACCACCCCCAGAGCCGCGGCCAGATCCCGGGACGTCATGTAACGCTGATTCTCGAAATTGCGCAGACAGCGCAGCTCCGCCTCGCTAACGCCGAAAAATTCGCACTGCGCACGAAAACGTTCATGGCAGCGTCTATTCAATTCATCCATAATAGACTGAAATTTATCAATCTCTATAGACAAACCCAGAGAGGACTGTTTTTTTTCATTCATACTGTGAACAATACCTCACCCATGTATTTTGGTCAATACCGCATAAAAAATTTCCGTGTCAACAAGGGGGTTTCACCCCGGATTGCCGGGCACGGTTATCCGACGACGCCTTAAAAAATCACTGGCCCTCCCAAGGCCAAAATGCATATTGTAACAGCAACGGCGGCAACCTAAAATAATACGCCCGCCGGGCATCAGGAGCACGGGGTATGAACGGATCTTGTTTCGAAGAAGCGAATTTGCTGAATGTCTGTCGGGAAAGCATCGACTACCAGGGCATTGTCAGACACATCAACGACGGTGTGGTCATTCTGCGCGAGGGCAACATCATCTTCACCAACGGGGCGTTCTGTGAAATCGTCGGCGCCGAACTGAAAGGACTGTTGGGCAGACCGTTTGCGGATTTCGTCATTCCTGACGACCGGGATCGCGTCGTTCGGCACTGCGTCGATAAGCTCTACACCTCCGATCTCTCGGACCGGATCGAATTTTCCATCTCAAGGCCCGGGGAAGACGCCATCCTGGAGATGAAGCTTACCGTGGTCGATTGCGGAGGCGCGCCGGCCATTCTCGCCGCCATCACGGACATAACCGAGCGCCGCAAAACCCGCATCGAACTGCAGCGTCTGAAGGACCGCCTGGAGAGCATCCTGCACGCCCTGAACGACGTGGTCGTGTCCATCTCCCCCACGGACCATTCAATCCTGGCCATCAACCCCGCGGCAGAGGCCCTCTACGGAATCCCCAGGCGCGCCTTCAACGCCGGTGAAATGCAGCTCATGCATTTCGTCCACCCCGAAGACCGGGAAGCTGTGAGCAAATACTACCGCGCCCTGGTGGACGACGAGTTCGGGGAAATGCAGTACCGCATCATCAGCAGCAACGGGCGTATCAAGTGGGTCCACGATGAAGGACATCTGGTCTACTGCACCACCAGGTCCATCCGCCGCCTCGATCACGTCATCCGTGACATCACCGAGCAAAAGGAGGCGCTGGACGCCCTGACCCGCAGCGAGGAAAAATATCGCGACTTTTTCCAGAGCACCAAGGACATGGCCTACTCCGTGACTCCGGACGGGACCTTCATCGACATCAACGAGGCCGGCATCCAGATGCTGGGCTTTTCCAGCCGCGAAGAGGCCCTGGCCAGCAACCTCAGGAATTTTTACGAAAACCTGTCCGAACGCGCCGATCTGCTGGCCCAGATCAATGAAGAGGGGTTCGTCACGGACAAGCACGTCCGTTTCCGCCTCAAGGACGGAAGATCCATCGAGGTGGCCATCACTGCCCGGGCCAAGAACGATGAATCCGGATACCTGCTCTACTACGAAGGCATCGCGCACAACATCACCCAGGCCATGGAAGACCAGCGCAACCGGGTGCTCAGAAACGCCGCCGGGGGCATGTGCCACTATCTGAACACGCACCTCATGCACATCGTCAACGCCAAGGACGGCATCCGGGAAGAGATCGAAAGCCTGGACGAGGCAGCAAGAGCCCTGCCCGAAAACGCCAGGGAGACATGGACAGCCGCCGCCTCTTCCCTGCACGCCTACTGCGAAGGGCTCGACCTTGCCTATCGCAAGATCACGGCCGTGACCAAGGCCTTCAACTCCGCCTTCCTGACCTACAAGGAGGAATCCTATCTGGACAAGGCCATCCTGGACATCTTCAATTCCTGCCTGGGGGACCCGCTGGAGTGCACCGCGCCAAAACTCCCGGCCAGAAAAGAGGATGCGCATGAATGACGCACGCGGCGGCCTTGCCCTGCCGCCACTGGTGAGCGGGGCATGCACGTCCTGAACTGGCTCGGCCTGCTGCTCCTGGCCGCCCTGGCGCTGGGCGCGGCCGGTCATGCGCTGCTGCGCAAAAGCGACTCCCGCTCGGCTCTGGGCTGGATCGGCGTATGCCTGACTTTTCCCCTGGCCGGCCCCATCCTGTACATCCTCTTCGGCGTGAACCGGGTCCGGCGCAGCGCCTCGCGCATGCGCAAGGAGGTCGACGCCCTGTCCGACAACGTCCCCCCGGACGTCCCGTCGTACCCGAGCGCGGCCATCAACCCAACGGTTTTGCACCACGCATTCCAGCGCCTGGAGCGCGTCGGGCACAACATTCTGGGTACGGAACTGGTCGGGGGCAACTGCGTGGAGCCTCTGTTCAACGGAGACGAAGCCTATCCGGTCATGCTGCGGGCCATGGAAGACGCCAGGCACAGCATTTATCTGACCACCTACATCCTCGACACCGACAGCCTTGGCCTCAAGTTCGTCGACGCCCTGGCCCGGGCCGTGCATCGCGGGGTGGACGTGCGGGTACTCATCGACGGGGTAGGCGAGAAGTATTCCTGGCCCTTGGCCTCCCGGCTGCTCGCAAAAAAAGGCGTGCCAACCGCCCTCTTCATCCCGCCCCGCCTCTTTCCCCCCGACCTGCACTTCAACCTGCGCAATCACCGCAAGGTCCTGGTCATCGACGGCAGCCTGGGGTTTACCGGCGGAATGAACATAAGCCAGAAGCATGTGCTCGAGGCAAAACCGCCCTGGCCGGTCAAGGATCTGCATTTCATCGTGCACGGGCCGGTGGCCAACCTGTTGCAGGACACCTTTGTCGATGACTGGCTTTTCGCGACCAAGGAACGCATCCATCCGCCCGTCCTCTTCACCGAACCGACCGGCGACTGCCTGTGCCGCACCGTTGTAGACGGACCCAATCTCGAAGACGATTATCTGAAGACACTGCTCACCGGGATCATCTCCGCGGCCACGTCGAGCATCAGGATCATGACCCCGTACTTTCTCCCACCGAGCACGTTCCTGAGCGCCCTGAAGTCGGCCCGGTATCGCGGAGTCACGGTCGAAATCCTGCTGCCGGGCCGCAACAACATCCCCTTCGTGCACTGGGCCTGCAGCCACATCCTCGCAGAGCTGCTGCGCGCCGGAATCAGCGTCTCCTTGCAGCCCGCGCCCTTCGATCACACCAAGCTCATGCTCGTGGACGGCTGTTACGTGCACCTTGGTTCAGCAAACCTGGACAGCCGCAGCCTGCGCCTCAATTTCGAGCTGACCCTGGAGGTCCTGGACCAGCACCTGGCCATCCAGCTGACGCGGCATTTCGACACCATCATGGCCAGGAGCCGTCCGGTGACCCTTCAGGAACTCCGAGGACGCTCACTGCCAGTGCGGTTGCGGGACGCCTTTTTCTGGCTCTTCTCCCCGTATCTTTAGCCTGCCAACGCATGGTGGACGCGCCCCTTGCGACAGACCTTTGGACTGCGACCGGATTTGACTTTGACGCGCACGCCGCGAGTACTTATGGATAGTCCATTCCCAATAAAGATTCACAATCAAGAGGAGAAGCTCCGTGAACAAGGAATTCACCGTATCCGCCACCTGTCCCGAGTGCGGACATCGCACCGAGGCGCAGCACACAAAAGAGGCCATGCAGGAAGCGTTCGGAAACGATGCAAACATCAAGATACTGTGCGCCCATTGTCAGGCCAGTTTTGAACAGCCGGTGGGCTTGGCCTGCGCGGAGTGGGACGAGTACTGTCATGAAATTCCCCTGCCCGCCGACGTCTAGGGCGTAAACTTCATAAACCACGGAAAAAAAATGATTTTCGTCGTGACCAAATGCGCGAATTGTCCGTTACTGAGCTATGTGGAAGGTCAACGTGTCTGCAATGTCGGTCCTCCAAGCCAGCGTCCCATCGCCGAGGAAGACGAGCGCCCCACGTGGTGCAGAATGCGCAAGGAACAGATAATTATCCGGGATTTCAAGTAGTCGTCAGCCGGGTGTACTTTCGTCTTTCCTGTTGAAGTGTAGTCCCCTATCTGCTAAAGAGGCCGCTAGTGTTGACTTGACGGGGAAGGATGCCGACTCTGATTGACAAAAATAGTCCTTCCCCATAGGGGGAGTCTTTGCAAACTCTTTTTCCGGAAGGAAAAATTTTGAGGAACAACATCTAAGGAGGAATTGAGCATGGCAATGATCGAATTCAAGGGTAAAAGTTTCGAGATCGATGAAGACGGTTTTCTGCTGAAGTTTGAAGACTGGGGTCCGGAATGGGCTGAATACGTCAAGGAGAGCGAAGGCATTTCCGAAATCACTGAAGCTCACCAGCAGATCCTCGACTTCCTGCAGGACTACTACAAGAAGAACGGTATTGCCCCCATGGTCCGTATTCTTTCCAAGTCCACCGGCTACAAGCTGAAGCAGATCTACGAACTTTTCCCCTCCGGCCCCGGCAAAGGCGCCTGCAAAATGGCCGGCCTGCCCAAGCCCACCGGCTGCGTTTAATTCAGCTGTTTTTCCAAAAAAAGCCCTGCTCACGCAGGGTTTTTTTTATGCTTTTCTTGGCGAGTCCGACACGCACGGATCAACCTCCTGTACGCCCGTAAATCCCAGCCAGAAACTGCATTCTTTCAGCCAGTCCCTTCGTGACCATATCCGGCCGCAGGCGCCATCCCCAATTGCCCCCCGCAACTCCCGGCATGTTCATCCGTCCGTCCGCACCAAGATTCAGATAATCCTGCATGGGAATGATGCAGAGGGCGGCCACGCTACCGAGCGCCATTCGGATCAAGGCATCCGCCGCGTTGTCCGCATGAACATGACGTCCCGCGTAGGCGCTAAAACGGTCCCGCCCCTCATCATCGAGCTCGTCTGAAAACCAGCCCCGAATGGTGCTATTGTCGTGAGTGCCGGTGTAGACCGCGCTTTGCACGGGGATGTTGTGCGGAATGTAGGCGTTCTTCCCCATGTCCGACGAAAATGCGAATTGCAGAATCTTCATTCCCGGAAATCCGAACTCGCTCATGAGTTCAACCACGTCTTCGGTGATGACGCCCAGGTCCTCGGCCAGGATGGACAAGTCCGACACGCGCGCCTTCATTGCGTTGAAAAAACGGGCTCCCGGACCGGGAATCCAGAGCCCGTTTTCCGCGGTGGGCTCACAGGCCGGTACCTGCCAGAATCCGCAAAAACCCCGGAAATGATCGAGCCGGATCATGCTGAAGCGATCATTCTCGTGCCGCAGCCGGTTGGCCCACCATGAAAAACCGTCCTTTTCCTGAAAAGCCCAGTCATAGACGGGGTTGCCCCACATCTGCCCGGTCTCGGAAAAATAATCCGGAGGAGCGCCGGCACAATAGATGGGCCGGCCTTCACGGTCGAGCTCGAACAGCTCCCGGTGAGCCCAGACGTCACTGCTGTCGAGGCTGACATAGATGGGCACATCCCCAAGCAGGGACACCCCGCGCGTGTCGGCGTAATCGCGCAGATTTTCCCAGTGCAGGCTGAACAGGTACTGAAAATACCGTTCCCGCAGGATGTCGTATCCCAGCCGTTCGCGGGCCAGCTCCAGAGCGCCAGGCTCACGCAGACGCAGTCCGCGCGGCCAGCTCAGCCATGGCGCCCCTCTGTGCTCGCGCTTCAGAGCAGCGAACAGGCAGTAGTCGTCAAGCCAAAAGTTCGCTTTGCGGCAGAAGGCGGCAAAGCCCGAGTCCGCGCGCAAGCCGGGAAACGCATTGTCAAAGGCCTGCTCCAGGATTTTCTCCCGCCATGCTGCCGCCGCCCCGTAGTCCACCCGATCCAGGGGAAAGACGGGCGGCGATTCCACGTCCCTGGGCCGGAGAAGCCCCTGGCGCACCAGCAGCTCGGGGCTTATGAAAAGCGTGTTCCCGGCAAAGGCCGAGTAGCTGCTGTACGGAGAATTGCCCGCTCCGGCGTTGATGGGCGCAAGGGGAAGCATCTGCCACACTGCCTGTCCGCCGTCGGCCAGGAAATCGATGAATTCATGAGCGCGGGGACCAAAATCACCAACCCCGTGCCGATTTGGCAGGGATGAGACATGCAGCAACACCCCGCATCTTCGCGCAAGATTCATTCGCCACCCTCCGCCGACTGGAAAAAGAGCACGCTCAAGGGGGGAAGGAGCAGATTCACGGAGTAGGCGAAACCGTGAACGGGAATGGGCTCGGCCCGGACCTGCCCCATGTTGCCCGCCCCGCTGCCTCCGTAGATGCTGCTGTCGGAATTGAGGAGCTCGCGCCATGTGCCGCCCGTGTCCACACCCACGGCATAGTTCTCGCGTGGCACCGGGGTAAAGTTGCAGACCACCAGGACCGCCCGCCCCTCCTTGTCCTTGCGGAAAAAGCTCAGCACGCTTTGGTCGGAATCATTGCAGTTCTCCCAGGCGAACCCCTCCGGGCTGAAGTCAAGCTCATGCAGGGCTCCGCATTCCCGATAAACCCGGTTCAGGTCCCGGACCCAGGCGCGGATTCCGTCATGGGCTGGAAAATTCAGCAGATCCCAATCCAAAGAGAGATCATGGTTCCACTCCCGCCATTGGCCGAATTCCGCCCCCATGAAGAGCAGCTTTTTGCCCGGCAACCCATACATGTACCCGAACAGGGCCCGCAGCCCGGCCATCTTCTGCCAGTAATCCCCCGGCATCTTCGACAGCAGCGACTTCTTTCCGTAGACGACCTCGTCGTGGGAAAGCGGCAGGACAAAATTTTCGGAGTAGGCGTACCACAAGGCAAAGGTGAGCAGGTTGTGGTGGAATTTGCGGAAGATCGGATCAAGCTCCATGTACGTCAGCGAGTCGTTCATCCAGCCCATGTTCCACTTGAGTCCGAAACCCAGACCGCCCAGATAGACGGGCTTTGACACCATGGGCCAGGAGGTGGATTCCTCGGCGATGGTCTGCACGTCGGGGAATTCCTCGTAGATGGCCTTGTTGAGTTCCTGCAGTAGCTCGATGGCGGCCAGATTCTCGCGCCCTCCGTAGCGGTTGGGAACCCATTCGTCATGCGGGCGCGAATAATCCAGGTACAACATCGAAGCCACTCCATCGACGCGCAATCCGTCGAGGTGGAATTCGCGAATCCAGTACATGGCGTTGCAGATGAGAAATCCGGCCACCTCGTAGCGGCCGTAGTTGAAGATGGCGCTCTTCCATTCCGGGTGAAAACCCTGCCGCGGATCCGCGTGCTCGAACAGAGCCGTCCCATCGAAGTTGGCCAGTCCGTGAACATCCGTAGGGAAATGCCCAGGCACCCAGTCAAGGATGACTCCGATCCCCTCGCGGTGCAGGACATCGACCATGTATCGAAAATCCTGCGGACAGCCGTAACGGCTGGAGGGCGCAAAATACCCCGTGCTCTGATATCCCCAGGAGCCATAAAAGGGATGCTCCGCCACGGGCATGATTTCCACGTGGGTGAAACCCGCATCCTTGACGTAAGCCGCCAGATCGTGAGCCATGCGGCGATAGCCGATGAAATTCCCGTGCTCGTCGCGCCGCCAGGAGCCAAGATGCAGCTCGTAAATGCTCCATGGGCTGTCAAGCGCGTTGCGTTCAAACCTGGTCTGCATCCAGTCCCCGTCCTCCCAGACGTAGTCCAGATCCCAGATAATGGAACCCGTGGCCGGCGGTTCCTCGCAAAAAAGGGCAAAGGGATCTGCCCGCTCCCCTTCTCCGCCGGGCCAGGAAAGATAGTATTTGTAACGTTGACCATGCCGCGCCTCGGGCACGAAGCATTCCCACACTCCGGAGCTGTCCGCGCGCATGCTCATGGGCGCAGCAGCGCGGTCCCAGGCATTGAAGTCCCCGATTACCGAGACGAAAGAGGCATTGGGTGCCCAGACCACGAAACGTGTTCCCGCCGATTTCGGGCCCAAGGATTCGGGGTGTGCGCCAAAATGCTCATAAAGGCGGGTATGCCGCCCCTGCTTGAAGAGATATGTGTCGAGATCGCCGAGACTGTGCCGTGCATCCATGAATAACCTCCGATGATTCTGGATGTCACGATAGGGAAGAGAGAGGTCTATTGGCAAGGGCGGATGGGGATTGGACATAAAAAAAGCGCGGTCAAAGCCGCGCTTAAAAAATCCAGCAAGGAAGCTATTCTAATGATGGCCTTCCTTCATGCCTTCCTTGATGCGGTAAATCGCGGCGATGACTATGGCCGCAAGATACGTAAAAATCCCGATGACCCCGATGAAGCCCTGCACCGTACTGTGCAGCATGTTCCCAAAAAGCTCACCCAGCATGACTCCCTCCTCGTAACGTGTCCCAGAAATTCGTATGTGGAACTTTTCACAACCATATCTTGACCAAAAAAGTCAAGGAAAAACGCCGCTCACGCTCCCGGCCCAGTCAGCGGCGGCAACCGGGCAGGACCCTATAGTTCGTGAAAGAACGTATCCCGCTCCACCGGGGTAAAGCCCGTGGCGGCGATGGTCTCGACCAGTTCGGAGATGGTCATGCCCTTGGGCGAGTCGGCACCAGCCGCATGCCCGATCTTCTCTTCCACGATGGTGCCGTCGAAATCATCAGCTCCGGCCCACAGCGCCATCTGTGCGGCCTTGATGCCGGAAAACGCCCAGTAGGCCTTGATGTGCGGAATATTGTCCAGAAAGAGACGCGCCACGGAAATGGTGCGCAGGTATTCCTCGCCCGTGGGGCCAGCAGCACTCAGAGCGTTGTTCTGCGGCTGATAGGCCAGGGGGATGAAGACGATGAAACCGGGCTTTTCGTCCTCTGCGGCACGCAGGCGTTCCATGTGATGGATGCGGTCTTCCCATGATTCGATGTGCCCGAAAAGCATGGTGGAATTGGTCTTCATGCCCATATCGTGGGCCAGCCCGTGAATGTACAGCCAGCGATCGGCGGTGACCTTTTCCGGACACAACTGCTCGCGCATGGCAGGAGAAAAGACCTCGGCTCCACCACCGGGCAAGGCGTCCAGACCCACGGCCTTCATCTCGCGAAGCACGGTGACCTCGTCCGTGCCCAGGGTGTCGGCGAAGTGGGCTACCTCCACGGCGGTGAAGGCCTTGACCACGGCCTGGGGCCGCACTTCCTTGCACAGGGCCAAAAGGTCGAGGTAGTACTGATAAGGCAGGTCCGGATTCAGGCCGCCTGTGATGTGGATCTCGCGGATGGGCTCATGGAGGCGGTCCGTGAGGCGCTTTCTGGCCTCTTCAAGCGAGTAGGTGTATCCCCCTTCCTCCCCGGCCTTCTTGAAAAATGCGCAGAAGCGGCACTGATTGCGGCACACGTTGGTATAGTTCAGGTGCTGGTTGTAGACGTAATAGGCCTTGTCGCCATGCCGTGCCCGGCGCTGCTTCAGGGCCGCCTCGCCCAGCTCGTGCACCGAGGCATTGCGGGCAATCTCCAGGGCGAACTCCGGCTCTATGCGCTCTCCTGCCTTCAACGTGGCCAGCCGCTTTTTGGCGGCACTGTCGAGTCTGCTTTCAATCATCTTCAGGGTCCTTAAAAAAAACGAGGCCGCACCCTTACGGATGCAGCCTCGCGTCATACTGGGATAACGGGCACGAAGCTGCCGTCAGGCTATTCTTCTTCGGTCCCGGCTTCGGTCTCGACGTCGGTCTCGACACCGTTTTCGGCATTCTCTTCCATCTTCTGACGGATCATGTCGCCGAGGTTGCTGCCGGTCATGGAACCGCTCTGGGTGGTGCGGAATTCACCGGCCCCGCCAGTGCGCTTGCGCTCAGGCTCCTGAGCCTTGAGGGACAGGCCCAGACGGCGCTCGTCGGCGCTGACGTGGATGACCTTGGCCTCGATGGAGTCGCCTTCGTTGAAGGCTTCCTTGGGGCTCTTGATCTTCTTCTTGCTCATTTCGCTGACGTGAACCAGACCTTCGATGCCTTCCTCGACCTCAACAAACAGACCGAAATCCGTGATGTTAGTGATGGTTCCGGTCAGCATGGTGCCCACAGGGTAGCGGTTGGGCACGTCCAGCCACGGATCGTCGGCCAGCTGCTTGATACCCAGGGTGAACTTCTCGTTCTCCTTGTCCACGGTCAGAACCTTGGCCCGGACAACGTCGCCCACCTTGTAGAGTTCGTTGGGGTGACGGATCTTCTTGGTCCAGGACAGGTCGGACACGTGAATGAGGCCGTCGATGCCGTCCTCGATGCCGATGAACAGACCGAATTCGGTGATGTTCTTGACGCTGGCTTCAAGGATGGTGCCCTCGGGGTACTTCTCGGCCACCAGATCCCAGGGATTGGGAGCGACCTGCTTCATGCCGAGGGAGATGCGCTTGCGGTCCACGTCGACGCCGAGGATGATGACATCCACTTCGTCGCCGGGGCGGACCATCTGGGAGGGATGACGCAGCTTGCGGGTCCAGGACATCTCGGAGATGTGCACAAGGCCCTCAACGCCGGCTTCCAGCTCCACGAACGCACCGTAGTCAACCAGGTTGGTGACCTTGCCGGCGAGCTTGTAGCCCTCGGGGTATTTTTCGGAGATATTGGCCCAGGGGTCCATGACCAGCTGCTTCAGACCAAGGGAAACCTTCTTTTCGTCCTTGTCGAAGGAAAGAACCTTCAGGGTCAGCTCGTCGCCCAGCTGGACCATTTCCTTGGGATGCTTGATGCGCTTCCAGGACATGTCGGTGATGTGCAGCAGGCCGTCGAGACCGCCGAGGTCGATGAACACGCCGTATTCGGTGATGTTCTTGACCACGCCGCTGACGGACTGGCCCTCTTCGAGGGTGGTCAGCAATTCGCCGCGCTTGCGGTCACGATCTTCCTCAAGAAGCACACGACGGGAAACAATAACGTTGCTGCGGCGGCGATTGATCTTCAGCACGCGAAATTCGAAATCCTGGTTGACCAGCGCGTCCATGTCCGGAACCGGACGCAGATCGACGTGGGAGCCGGGCAGGAAGGCCTCGATTCCCTTGATTTCAACAACATAACCGCCCTTGATGCGGCGCACGATGCGGCCGACCACGACATCGCCGGAGTCGAGCAGTTTTTCCAGTTCGTCCAGGACCTGCATGCGCTTGGCTTTTTCCCTGGACAGGACGATGGAGCCTTCACGCTCATTTTTGCGGACAACATATACGTCGACTGTGTCGCCAACTTTTACCGTCACCTGGCCGTTTTCCATGAACTCATCGAGTGGAATCTGACCCTCGGACTTGAAATTGACATCCACGAGAATGTAGCTGTCATCAATCTTCACGACCTCGCCCGAAACGATCACTCCCTCTTCGATGTCACCGAAATCGGAGTTGAGATAGTTCTCGAGTTGAGACTCAAAATCCATCTCCATGTCGAAATCATTCATGGACTCTGGCGTGGTTTGAGTGTTGTTCATATGTTTACCCCCTAACAAAATAAATTTGGGCAGTCCTAGCAGAGTGAATCTACCTTGACAACCAGAATAATCTCCGGAAAAATATCCTTTTATTGCACATAATACACCGAGATCAAAAATTAATTTGGCGGCAAATGCACTTTATGCCCCTGCCGGTACTTACGCCAGGGCCACCAAATCATACGTCTTGACCTCCTCAATTACGGCCCGGACCATCTTGCCGGGCGCAACCATCTCGCCGCTGACATAGGTGATTCCGTCCACCTCGGGAGCCTGGAACCAGGCCCGGCCTTCGTAAAGTCCCGGCCACTCTTCATGAGCCCGGTCCACCAGTACGTCAAGCTCCTGGCCCTCGAATCCGGCGAGCAGGTCCTCGCTGATTTCGACCTGCATTTGCATGATGCGGTCCCGGCGCTCTTCCTTGACCTCGTCGGGCAGCTGATCCGGCAGAAGCGCCGCTTCGGACCCATCCTCGGCGTAGTAGGGAAAAACTCCCAGGTGCATGAAGCGCGCCTCGCGAACAAACGACTCCAGCGCCAGAAAACGTTCCTCGGTTTCTCCGGGGTAGCCGACTATGAAGGTCGTGCGCAGCGCCGCTTCGGGGAAAAATTCGCGGACCTGCTCCACAACAGCCCGGGGATCGCGCTGAAAAGGACGCCCCATGGAAGCCAGGATGTCCGGATGGGCGTGCTGCAGGGGAATGTCGAAATAGGGAATGAAGGGCTTGCCCAGCTCGGAAAGAAAACGCAGCAATTCGCCGTCGAGCCCGGCCGGGTAAAGATACATGAGGCGCATCCACTCGAGCCCTTTCAGAGGCGCAAGCTTTTCAAGCAGGCCTCGCAAGGCCTTTTGCCCCCGGTCCCGACCATAGGCGGTCACGTCCTGGGCGATGAGCACCAGCTCCTTGCGTCCCTGGTCCAGGCAACGCCGCGCATCGTCGAGAATCAACGCCTCGTCGCGGCTGACCAGCGGCCCACGAATGGAGGGGATGGTGCAGAAACGACAGCGGTTGTCGCACCCTTCGGCGATCTTGAGGTAGGCAAAGCTCTGGGGCGTGGTCAGAAGCCGCGCTGCCGTGAATCCGCCAAGAGCGGACTCAAGCCCCGGATGCACGTCCTCCCGCTGCGCCGCAAGCTCCCGCAAGCGCTGACCAAGTTCCCTTTGGCGACCGATTTCCAAAAAAAGATCCACTTCCGGCAACTCGCCGCGCAGGTCCTGCCCGTAACGAGAGACCAGACAACCCGTGACCACGAGGCTGGGCCGGGGATCGAGGTCGGCCAGGCGCTGCGCCATGTCGAGAATAACCTGAAGGGACTCGCTGACAGCGGGCTCGATGAAGCCGCAGGTGTTGATCAGCACCACGTCCGCGCCCTCGGGCTCGGCGGCGTTGACGAAAGACGAGCCGAACCCGCCCAGCATCCACTCCGTGTCCACCTGATTCTTGGGGCAGCCCAGGCTGATGGTATGTATATGCACTTGTTTCATTGTTCCTCCAATTCCAGGGCAATGTCCGTCTCGGACCAGAAATTTACATTTTCCCTAACGATGCCAAGCCGGGCCAGCGCCTCGGCATTGACCCGGCCATGCCCCCAAAGCTCGCCGCCAAGGCGTGAGGGCAGAAAAATCTTCGTCACCCGCCCGGTCAGACCGGCGAGTCTTTCCTCCAGCAATAGCCTCAATGCCAGGGAGCGTGCCATGTTGCCAAAAGCCGGATGCCAGGGGCCGGCCACGAGGCGTTCGAGCAGTCCAGGTTCTCCGGCAAGGCCCAGGCGGATGACCCGCACTCCCGCCTTCCAGAACTCCAGCAGGGCCCGGCCGCTCTCTTCCACGGCCACATCCAGCGGCCAGGGCGCGTATTCACCCCGAAGGAGCATGTCCGCAAGGCCCGTACCCCGCACCACCACGCACGGATAGATGCGCACCACATCCGGAGCCAGGGCCAGGGCCTTGCGCACATCCTCCCGCCACAAGGGAGCGTCATGTCCCGGCAGTCCGGGCAGGAGCTGAATGCCAAGCTCAAGGCCGGCCTCCCGGACCATGGCGCAGGCCCTTTCGGCCACAGCCCCGTCATAGCCCCTCCCGCTCGCCTCCAGCACTGAGGAGGAAAACGTCTGCACGCCAAGCTCGATCATGGACACGCCGCTGGCTCGCAGCCATCTGAGGGATTCGGGGTCCACCCGGTCGGGGCGCGTGGAGACGCGCAGATGGACCAGACCGCCAGGTCCCGTAAAATCCGCCGCGAGCCCCAGAAAACGTTCCTGCCAGACACGCCCAAGGCCCGTGAAAGTGCCTCCGAAAAAACCCAGCCCGAAAGAGCGCCCCTCTTCCCGGGCCAGGCGCTCGCGCAAATCCCCCAGGGCATCTTCAAGGCGGATATTCTCAAGTCCGGTCTGGGCATGCTGATCGCAGAAAACGCAACGACTGGGACAACCGGCAAAAGGCAGAAAAACCGGGAGAAGCCTGAGCCTTTCTTGCAGCGGTTCGGGGTGGGAAAAACGATGCCTCAAAATTTTTGTCATATTGGCCAAAAAGAAAAAAAAACAAGCTGTTAGGCTTGAAAAAAAAACCCACGTTGGATATTGCACATTTAAGAATAATCATTTCAAGCGGCAACTTACGACCATTCTTCCAAAAAACGCTTTTATTTCAGGAAGATAGACATACCGTCATCCGGGAGTTTCCCGGACCAGGAGGACTGATGAGCAACAGTACGCTGACAAAAGCAGAAATTGTCGACAACATTTACGAAAAGTCGGAGCGAAACCGTGCCGAGGTCAAGGCGCAGGTTGAAACCATGCTCGACATTATGAAGGAAGCGGTCAAAAAAGACCACTCCCTTCTCATCAGCGGATTCGGCAAGTTCGAAGCCTACGAAAAAGATGCGCGCAAGGGCCGCAACCCCCAGACCAGTGAATCCATAATCCTGTCCGAGCGCAAGGTTGTCGTCTTCCGCATTTCGCGCAAGCTGCGAGCCGAGCTTAATCCGCAATAATAAAGCACCCCGGGCTTTCTTTGGTCAAGCGCAGCCGCATCGATTCCGCTTCGCCCAGGCTGGAGAAAGCCCCGACCTGCACCCGCCAGAACGTAGTGCCGTGCAACTCGCCTTTCGCAACCCTGGTGCCCGCATAACCACGGGAAACAAGACGTGATTTGAGTCTGCGCGCATTTTCCTCGACCACGAACGCCCCATACTGCACATAAAAAGGCCCGACGTACTGAATGCGCTGCCCGGCAATGGTCTGCAAACTGACCCGCGCCGTGCCCGGACCGACAACGCCCAGCACGCTCGCCGCCGCATAGGACAGATCGATGATGCGGTTGCCCACGAACGGCCCGCGGTCGTTTACCCGCACTTCGGTCGTGCGCCCGTTGTCCAGGTTCCTGACCACCAGACGCGTATGCATGGGCAGGATACGATGCGCGGCCGTCATCTGGTACATGTCGTAGCGCTCGCCGTTGGCGGTTTTCTTGCCGTGAAAATCCGAACCGTACCAGGAGGCGACCCCTGTCTCGGAGTATCCGTCTGCGGATCCCAGCGGATAATAGGTCTGCCCGAGCACCGTGTAGGGCTTGTATGTTCCCCCCTTGCCCGTGGACGCGGGTGGCGGGGTCTTCTTTGACGGGGCCGGGGGAATGCTGATTCCGGGGACATACTTCGAACCGCATCCGCTCAGGCCTGCACACAATAGCGCGATGACCAGCAACGCGCCCAGCCATCCGCAAATACTGTGTCCCCTCAACATACCCGGGATCATTCAGCGTTCATCCTTACGACAAGGGTAATATCTTCGCAGGCTCCGGCCAGAATTTCACGAACCTCGGAGGGAGTGGCGGAGGATTCGTTCCATTCGCAATTGCACTCGCCAAGGTCGATCTCCTGATCGTCCACGTATTGGAGCACAGACTGGGCAGAGACCACAACCCCGCGCTTCAGGACCGGCTTGAAGCAGTCCAGCGCCACGAAATTGAACATCTTGACCACGGCCACGCCACCCTTGCTTTTCTCATCGTCATGTCGGCTGACCAGATCGGGGCGAAAGGCCCGGATGGGACTCGACCGGCGCAGGGCGATACCGCAAAGGCCCGGCATGGTCCCGCTCATGCCCAATTCGTCACCGTCGCCGACAAGCTCCTCGCGCCATTCATCAACGGGCGCGTTGTTCAGAAAAAGCCCCGGCACGCTGTTGGTCGCATACTGCAAATCCATGCCGAGAATCTCGGTCATGAAATCACGCACACTGACCGCCTGTTCCAGAAATACGCCCACACCTCGTCTCAGCAAGCCGTGCCAGATCCTGGCGGAAGTTTCAGGAATTGTAAGAACCAGTCGATTCGATGCAGCACAAGTTATGCCTTCCATGACACAAACCCCCTTTTTTCTTGACTTTCCATGAAGACTGTCTGCTATCATGCCTATAAAAGCAAGTTCAACACGCGCAAATGCGCTCAACCTTCAAGGAGTCTTCATGAAAATCCTACGCATCAATACCAGGACCAAGAGCTTCAAGTTTGAGGAACTCGGCGAGTTGGCCGGTCTGGGAGGTCGCGCCCTGACCTCAAGAGTGGTCAATAAGGAAGTCCCGGCAAACTGTCACCCGCTTTCCGCCGAAAACAAGCTGATTTTCGCGGCCGGCGTGCTCGCCCCGACCAATGCTGCCAACTCCGGCCGCATCTCCGTCGGTGCCAAGTCGCCC